>NZ_JBEXWB010000020.1:0-44708 GCF_040629645.1 Streptomyces sp. NPDC005899
CTGGTGGCGGTGCTCGTGGTGGCCGTCTCGCTGGTGCGCGAGGCGCGCAAGCGGAAGGCCTCGGCGCCGTCCGGTCCGAAGAGGCTTCCCCGCCCGCCGGACCGCGTGGCGGGGAGAGCCTCCCCGGTGTCCCCGGCGGTCTTCCGTCAGGTAGGCGTACGGGTCACGCGACCGGCGCCGAGGCCTTCCGCTTGCGCGCCTCGCGCACCAGCGAGACGGCCACCACGAGCACCGCCACCAGCAGCGAGAGCAGCACCTGCTCCCGGCCGGCGTCGTCGGTGAGCATGTAGACGAGGACGAACGAGATCATCGCGATCGTCGCCCACGTGAGGTAGGGGAAGAACCACATCCGTACGACGAGCTTCTCGGGGTCCTCGCGCAGGATGATGCCGCGCATCCTCAGCTGCGTGAAGCAGATCACCAGCCACACGAACAGGGCGACCGCGCCGGAGGAGTTCAGCAGGAACGCGAACACCGTGTCGGGCCACTCGTAGTTGAAGAACACGGCCACGAAGCCGAACACCACGGACGAGAGGATCGCCGCCTGCGGGACGCCCCGCTTGTTCACCCTGGCGAAGGCCTTGGGGGCGTCTCCGCGCTGTCCGAGCGAGAAGGCCATGCGCGAGGCCGTGTAGAGGCCGGAGTTGAGGCAGGACAGCACGGCCGTCAGCACGATGACGTTCATGACCTGGCCGGCGTGCGGGATGCCGATGACGTTCAGTGCGGCGACGTACGAGCCGTCCTCGACGATCGACGAGTCGTTCCACGGCAGCAGCGTGAGGACGATGAAGATCGAGCCCAGGTAGAAGATCGCGATACGCCAGATCACGCTGTTGGTGGCCTTGGAGACGGCGCGCCGGGGATCCTCCGACTCGCCGGCGGCCAGGGTCACGATCTCGCTGCCCATGAAGGAGAAGACGACCATCAGCACACCCGTGAGGATGGCGCCCGGCCCCTCGGGGAAGAAGCCCCCGGTGTCCGTCAGGTGGGCGAGGCCCGGCCCGGGGCTGTCCGAACCCGGCAGCACACCGAAGACGGCGAGCAGGCCGACGACGACGAAGGCGCCGATCGCCACGACCTTGATCCCGGCGAACCAGAACTCGAACTCACCGTACGACCCGACGGAGACCAGGTTCGTCGCCGTGAGCACCAGCATGACGATCAGCGCCCAGGCCCACTGCGGCACGCCCGGGACCCAGCCCTCGAGGATCTTGGCGCCCGCCGTGGCCTCGACGGCGAGCACCACGACCCAGAAGAACCAGTACAGCCAGCCGATGGAGAAGCCCGCCCAGCGGCCCAGGGCCTGGTCGGCGTAGGCGGAGAAGGAGCCGGAGCTCGGCCGGGCGACGGCCATCTCACCGAGCATCCGCATGACGAAGACGACCATCAGGCCGACCAGGGCGTACGACAGGAGAATGGCGGGTCCGGCGGCCGCGATGCCGGCGCCGGAGCCCACGAAGAGGCCGGCCCCGATCACGCCGCCGATGGCGATCATCGAGAGGTGGCGGTTCTTGAGGCCGGCCTGGAGACCGTCCGGGGAGTTCGCCTTGTCCGGGTCACCGGGCTGGTGGCCCGGCTGCTCCAGCGTCGTCTGCGACGTCATGGATCGAATCCTTACGTTTTCTGATCACGTGTGTCGGTCCGGCCGCCGCGGGGTGGTGTGCGGCACGGCCACGCATTCAAGCCCGGGCGGTACCAGAAACGGAACCCCCTCATCCGGTCCTTGACCCGATCGTTGCCACAGTGGCCCGGCCCACATCCCGGGGGCGGCGGACGGTGCCGACCCCGCTGACGGCTACCCCGCCCGGTCCGTGCCACACTTCGCTCCATGCGCGTGTACCTCGGCTCCGACCATGCCGGCTACGAACTCAAGAACCACCTCGTCGAGTGGCTCACGGCCCATGGCCACGAGGCCGTCGACTGTGGCCCCCACATCTACGACGCACAGGACGACTACCCGCCGTTCTGCCTCCGCGCCGCCGAGCGGACGGCCGCGGACCAGGGCAGCCTCGGCATCGTCATCGGCGGCTCCGGCAACGGCGAGCAGATCGCCGCGAACAAGGTCAAGGGCGTCCGCGCAGCACTCGCCTGGAGCGAGCAGACCGCCGCGCTCGGCCGTGAGCACAACGACGCGAACGTGGTGGCCGTCGGCGGCCGCATGCACACCCAGGAGGAGGCCACGAAGTTCGTGGAGATCTTCCTGGCCACCCCGTACTCGGGCGAGCAGCGCCACACCCGCCGCATCGAGATGCTGGCGGACTACGAGACCACCGGCGAGCTCCCGCCGATTCCGGCCCACCACCCCCAGCAGGGCTGACCGGCCCCCACCCGCTTCCCCTGTGCCGCCGGGTCCCGCCCGGCGGCACAGGCGTGTTCCCAGGAGACGTGCCGTGCCCGAGGGGCATACGATCCACCGCCTCGCCGCCGACCACCGCGAGCGGTTCGCCGGCGCACCGGTGCGCGTCAGCAGCCCGCAGGGGAAGTTCGCCGACAGCGCGGTGCTGCTCGACGGCCGGCCGCTCACCGGTGTCGACGCCCACGGCAAGCACCTCTTCCTCGGCTTCGCCGGGGCCGGGCCCGGCGGACCGGCCTGGGTCCACATCCACCTCGGCCTCTTCGGCAAGCTCACCTTCGGGCCGGCCCCGGCGCCCGTGCCCACCGACACGGTCCGGCTCCGTCTCCTCAACGACGCCCACCACGCCGATCTGCGGGGACCCACCACCTGTGCGCTGATCACCGGTCCCGAGAAGCAGGCGATACACGACAGGCTCGGCCCCGACCCGCTGCGCACCGACGAGGACGGTGAGCGGGCGTGGCAGCGGATCTCCCGCAGCCGCGTCACGGTGGCCGCCCTGCTCATGGACCAGAAGGTCGTCGCCGGCGTCGGCAACGTCTACCGCGCGGAGGTCCTCTTCCGCGCCGGCATCGACCCGTACCGGGCGGGCCGGGACCTCTCACGCGGCGAGTGGGACGCCCTCTGGGCCGACCTCCGGGTCCTGATGCGACAGGGCGTGCGCGCCAACCGGATCGACACGGTCCGCCCCGAGCACCTGCCCGAGGCGATGGGCCGGCCTCCGCGCGTCGACGACCACGGGGGAGAGGTCTACGTCTACCGCCGCGCGCGGCAGGCCTGCCACGTCTGCGGCACCGGGATCCGCACGGCGGACCTGGCGGCCCGCAACCTCTTCTGGTGCCCGGGCTGCCAGACCCGTTAGCCGTGCCCGGCGACGGCCACGACGCCGGTCCCGTCCGGGGGCCGGGAGGCCGGCCGAGCCGGCTTCCGGCACGGAACCGCGTGCGCCGGCGTCCGGTCCGTAGTAATCCTGGAGGCACCGAAAACCCGCCGCCGCCGTTCGGAGCGTCCGATGACCATTCGCCGCGTCATGCCCGTCATCCGGTCCGAAGCGCCTCAGGACAACCGGGACTTCTACGGCCTGCTGGGCTTCGAGGAGGTCATGGACCTCGGCTGGATCACGACCTTCGCCTCCCCCTCCACCCCGGCGGCACAGGTCAGCTTCATGACCCGGGACCGCACGGCGCCCGTCGACCCCGACATGAGCGTCGAGGTCGACGACGTGGACGCGGTGTACGAGGCCGTGCGGGGGAGTGGTGCGGAGATCGTGCACCCGCTGCGGGACGAGGAGTGGGGAGTGCGCCGGTTCTTCGTCCGCGACCCCAACGGCCGCGTGGTCAACGTGCTGAGCCACCGCTGAGGCGGCCCGTTCCCGGGAGGCGCCGTCAGGACCCGCGCGGGAACGGCGCTGCGACGCACCTGCCAGGACCCGTGCGGGGCGGGCCCTGACGGATCCGTCAGAACTCGTGCGGGCACCACGGCTCGACCTCCGTGAAGAACGCCGACGAGGCCTCGGCCACCGCGCCCTCCCGCTTCTCACGGATCCGGCCGGCCGCCGCCAGCCCGGACAGCGGCACCCCGCCCAGATACGCGGTACCCAACTCCCGTACGGAGAGCGCGAGGTCCGCGGGGTCCTCGGTCCGGCGGCAGGAGGCGACGCCCTTCTCGTCGGCGGTCAGCCGCCAGCGCCCCGCGTTCCACGGGCAGAAGGCGTCCTCCACGTCCAGCACCACGTCCACCGGGGCCCGGTAGCTCCGCGCCTCCAGCGCCGCGCCCACGTCGACGAGCCGCACGTACAGTCCGTCCCGCAGGTGCACCTCGCAGCGCCGCACGTCCGAGACCATGTGCAGTACGGCATCGTCCGCCGGGCGGTTGCGGCACTCCACGACCGAGACCAGGTCGATCCCGAGGAGGAAGCGCCACAGGGCCGCGCAGGACGCGGGGTCCAGGGCCGCGAGGTCCCGCAGCAGGACGCTGCCCCTGGGGCCGGCGCCGTCCCAGTCCGGCCTGACCCGGTACGTCGCGTACCCGGTGACCCGGCCGTCCCGCTCGGCGAGGACGCACTGCAGGGGGGAGGCGCCCTCCCGGGTCTGCTCCGGGTCGAGCAACGCCAACCGGTCCCACCCCGGCTGCCGCACCGGTGTGCCGGGCCGGCCGGGCGCCAGCCGCGCGTACACGTCCTCACAGGCGGCGAGCGCGGCCGCCGGGGACGCGTACCGCACCCGGACCGCGTCCGTACCGGGCGGCACGTCGAGCCGCACCCGTGCCGTGTCGATCCGCAGGCGCATCTCCCGGGCGGCGGCGCCGTAACCGAAGCGGCCGTAGATCGCGGGCTCCGAGGCCGTCAGCACCGCGAGCGGCTCGCCCCACGCGTGCACGTCGGCGAGCTGCCGCCGCATCATCGACGTCAGCAGCCCGCGCCTGCGGTGCGTGGCCGCCACGCTCACCATCGTCACACCGGCGGCGGGCACCGCGGCCCCACCGGGCACGGTCACGCGGAAGCGGTACGCGCCTGCCGTCCCCACCCAGTCCTCGCCGTCCCGGTGACCGAGGGTTCTCGCCGGGTCGGTCAGCGCCGCGAACAGCTCACGCCTCTCGGGGGCCGAGCCGACCCCGCCGAAGGCACGCTCCGTGCACCCGAACCACGCGTCCCACTCGGCAGCCGCCGGCGGCCTCAGCTCTGTCGTCATATGCCATGCCTACCAAGGCAACGGCGCGGGCGGCGACCCAATTTCCGACACATTGTCACGGGGGTCCCCCTGCACCGGAGGCCGCCCAGTGGATAGGGTCCCCGCAATGGCCCGTCGCACAGGAGTAGACGCGTACCCGGCCCGGTGGCGAAAATCGGCGCACCGGGCGCGCATCGCGCTGCGCAGGTCGGGCGTCGACTACTTCCGCGGCGACGGGTCGGACTGGATAGCCCTGGCCGGTCTGCTGCTCATCGTTCCCGCGATCACCTTCGCCAGTCTCCTCAACCCGGTCTGGTGCTCGCCGGCGGCCCTCGCGCTGCCGATCATCGCCGGTGGTCTGCTGCTGAGGCCGGCCAGCCTGCTGGCTCTCTACGCGACCGCGGCAGCCGCCCTCATCGTGGAGTCCGTCGTCCTCGGCCCCTACGCGGACGGGCCCGCCCGCGTCACCCCCGGCATCGTCCTGACCGTCGCCGCCTGTGGGTTCTTCGGGCTCGTCCTCGCCCAGTTCCGGGCACGGGTGGGGGTGCCGTGGCGGCGTGGCGGGACCATGCTCTTCGACCTGCGCGAACGCATCCGGGTGCAGAGCGCCCTGCCCCGGCTGCCCCAGGGCTGGCACCGCGAGATGGCGCTCCGCCCGGCGGGCGGCCAGTCGTTCTCGGGCGACTTCGTGGTCGCGGCCCGCACCAACGGCGGGCGGACCCTGGAAGTCGTCCTCACCGACGTGTCGGGCAAGGGCATGGACGCCGGCTCCCGGGCGCTGCTGCTGTCCGGGGCCTTCGGCGGACTCCTCGGCTCGCTGCCGCCGCACGGGTTCCTGCCCGCCGCCAACGGCTACCTCCTGCGCCAGGACTGGGAGGAGGGCTTCGCCACCTCCATCCACCTCGTCCTGGACCTGGAGTCCGGCGATTACGAACTCCTCTCGGCCGGCCACCCGCCCGCGCTGCAACTGCACGCGGGCAGCGGCCGGTGGGAGGAGAAGGCCGCCGAGGGCCCGCTGCTCGGCGTCTACGACGGGGCGCAGTTCGACGCGGTCAAGGGCTCGCTGGCCCCCGGCGACGTGCTGATGCTGTTCACCGACGGCCTGGTGGAAGCCTCCGACCGGGACATGGCCGAAGGCATCGACCGGTTTCCTCGTGTCGCTCGAACTGCGGCCCGGCCGGGTCACCGAGCGGGCCGACGTGGTGCTTCCCGTCGCCGCCGTCGCCGAGAAGCCCGGCACCTTCCTCAACTGGGAGGGGCGGGCCCGCATGTTCGAGGCCGCGCTCAAGCCCGAGCAGCTGCCCCGCACCCTCTGCCCGACCGACGCGCGGGTCCTGCACATGCTGGCCGACGCGCTGGACGTCCACCTCGCGCTGCCCGACCTGCGGGCGGTCCGCCGTGAGCTGGACCGCCTCGGCGGCAGGCCCGGCCCGTACGCCGAGGACCCGCACACGGCCTCCCGTCCCGTGCCGCGGCCCGGCGACGGGGAGGCGGTGCTCGCGGGCCACCGGCTGCTGCTCGACCGGGGCAGGCTCCAGGAGGGCGACGAGGCGCTGGCCGCGACCCGGCACGCGGCCGTCGCCAGGGTCTCCGCGGCCACGGCGGCCGAGGCGGGCGTGAAGGACGGCGACCTGCTGGCCGTCACCGGCCCCGCCGGCACCACCGAACTCCCGCTCGCGGTCACCGAGATGCCCGACCGGGTGGTCTGGGTGCCGCTCAACTCCGTCGGCCGCGGCGTCCCCGCGGACACCGGCGCCCGGCCGGGCGGCCTGGTGCGCATCGGTCCTGCCGCACCCGGCTCCCACGTCGTGACTTCGGAGGTAGGAGAGTGACCGCCCTCGCCCAACTCGCGGCGGCCCCCCGGGGCACCGTCCTGGCCGCCGAGGACCTCTCGGTGTTCGGCACGGACCCGTGGTGGCTCGTCGTCGTCAAGGCGGTGTTCTGCTTCGCCTTCCTGATGGTGACCGTGCTGTTCTCCATCGTGTGGGAGCGCAAGGTCGTGGCCTGGATGCAGCTGCGCATCGGCCCCAACCGGCACGGCCCGTGGGGCATGCTCCAGTCGCTCGCCGACGGCATCAAGCTGATGCTGAAGGAGGACGTCGTCGTCAAGCGGGCCGACAAGGTCGTCTACGTCCTGGCCCCGATCATCGCCGCCGCCCCCGCCTTCATGGCCATCGCGGTCATCCCGTTCGGCCCGGCCGGCAACGAGGTCTCGATCTTCGGCCACCGCACGACGATGCAGCTGACCGACCTGCCGATCGCGATGCTGTACATCCTCGCGGTCGCCTCCGTCGGCATCTACGGCATCGTGCTGGCCGGCTGGTCGTCCGGATCGACGTACCCGCTGCTCGGCGGTCTGCGCTCCTGCGCCCAGATGATCAGCTACGAGATCGCCATGGGCGCCGCGTTCGCCTCGGTGTTCCTCTACTCGGGTTCGATGTCGACGTCGGAGATCGTCGCGGCGCAGGAGGACCGCTGGTTCATCATCCTGCTCCCGGTCTCCTTCATCATCTACGTCGTCACGATGGTCGGGGAGACCAACCGCGCCCCGTTCGACATGCCGGAGTCCGAGGGCGACCTGGTCGGCGGGTTCAACACCGAGTACTCGTCCATCAAGTTCGCGATGTTCATGCTCGCCGAGTACGTCAACATGGTGACCGTCTCCGCGGTGTCCGTGACGCTGTTCCTCGGCGGCTGGCGGGCCCCCTACCCGGTCAGCACCTTCTGGGAGGGCGCGAACCACGGCTGGTGGCCGATGCTCTGGTTCGTCGTCAAGGTGCAGCTGCTCCTCTTCTTCTTCATCTGGCTGCGCGGCACGCTGCCACGGGTCCGCTACGACCAGCTGATGAAGCTCGGCTGGAAGGTGCTCATCCCCGTCTCGGTGGTCTGGCTGATGCTGGTCGCCACCGTCAGGGCGCTGCGCAACGAGGGTTACGACTTCTCGCGGATCCTGCTGTACGTCGCGGGGGCCGTCATCGCGGTGCTGCTGATCTCGTTCGTCGCCGACGCCTTCCGCGACCGCAAGGCGAAGTCCGCCGGGGAGGCGGCCGGCCCGGAGCCGGAGTTCGACCCGATGGCGGGCGGCTACCCGGTACCGCCACTGCCGGGCCAGACCCTGCCGCCGGTGCCGCGCCGCACGCCGCGGCGCGAGCGGGAGCTCGTTGTCAGTGGCGGGTCGGACACTCCCGGTGACGACCTCGCGGAAAAGGGAAAGGAGGCTGACGGTGTCTGAGCCATCGGAGCCCTCAGGGGACAAGTTCATGAATCCGGTCGCCGGCTTCGGCGTGACCTTCAAGGCCATGTTCAAGAAGCGGCTGACCGAGCAGTACCCGGAAACGCAGAAGGTGACGGCACCGCGCTTCCACGGCCGGCACCAGCTCAACCGCCACCCGGACGGGCTGGAGAAGTGCGTCGGCTGCGAACTGTGCGCGTGGGCGTGCCCCGCGGACGCGATCTACGTGGAGGGCGCGGACAACACCGACGAGGAGCGCTACTCACCGGGGGAACGCTACGGCCGCGTCTACCAGATCAACTACGCGCGCTGCATCCTGTGCGGACTCTGCATCGAGGCGTGCCCCACGCGTGCGCTGACCATGACGAACGAGTTCGAGCTCGCCAACACCACCCGCGAGAGCCTCATCTACACCAAGGACGAGCTGCTCGCGGGCCTGGAGGAAGGCATGGTCGACAGCCCGCACGCGATCTTCCCCGGCATGGACGAACAGGACTACTACCGGGGCCTGGTGACCGAGGCCGCTCCCGGCACGGAGCGCCAGCGGGTCGTCTCCGAAGGAGAAGCGGACAAGGAGGTGGACGCGTGAGCGCCTCCCTGGCCGCGGCGGCCACCGCCACCTCCACCGGCGAGGCCGTCCAGTTCTGGCTGCTCGGTACCGTCGCCGTCGTCGGCGCGCTCTCCACCGTCCTCATGCGGAAGGCGGTGCACAGCGCGCTCTCGCTCGCCGGCACCATGATCGTGCTGGCGGTCTTCTACCTCGCCAACGGCGCCTACTTCCTGGGCATCGTCCAGATCGTCGTCTACACCGGCGCCATCATGATGCTGTTCCTCTTCGTCGTCATGCTCGTCGGCGTCACGGCCGCGGACTCCCTCAAGGAGACCCTCAGGGGACAGCGGTGGCTGGCCGCCGCCTGCGGGCTCGGGTTCGGCGTCCTCCTGATCGCCGGCATCGGGCAGGCCTCCCTGAGGAGCTTCAACGGCCTCGGCGCGGCGAACGCCCGGCACGGCGGAAACGTCGAGGGCCTCGCCAACCTCATCTTCACCAAGTACGTGTTCGCGTTCGAGATCACCGGCGCCCTGCTGATCACGGCGACCGTCGGCGCGATGCTGCTCACCCACCGGGAGCGCACCGAACGCGCGAAGACCCAGCGGGAGATGTCCCAGGAGCGGGTGCGCAGCAGCCACGTCCCGCCGCTCCCCGCCCCCGGTGTCTACGCACGGCACAACGCCGTCGACATCGCGGGACTGCTCCCGGACGGCACCCCGTCCGAGCTGACCGTCATGCAGACGCTGCGTCAGCGCGGCCAGGTCCGCGACGTGTCGGGCGAATCGCTCGCCGACCTGAAGGCGCTGGAACGGCGCTCCGAGGTGCGGCTGGGCCGTGACCACGAAGAAGAAGAGGAGGAGGTCACCAAGTGAATCCCGTCAACTACCTCTACCTCGCGGCCCTGTTGTTCACGATCGGCGCCTCCGGCGTACTGATCAGGCGGAACGCGATCGTGGTGTTCATGTGCATCGAGCTGATGCTCAACGCCTGCAACCTCGCGTTCGTCGCGTTCTCCCGGATGCACGGCAACCTCGACGGCCAGATCATCGCGTTCTTCACGATGGTCGTCGCCGCCGCCGAGGTCGTCGTCGGGCTCGCGATCATCGTGTCGCTGTTCCGCTCACGCCACTCGGCCTCGGTCGACGACGCCAGCCTGATGAAGCTGTAAGGGGTCGCAGTCGTGGAAAACCTGATCGCGCTGCTGGTCGCGGCGCCCCTGCTCGGAGCCGCGGTCCTCCTGTGCGGCGGCCGGCGTCTCGACGGCGCGGGCCACTGGATCGGCACCCTGCTCGCCGGCGCGTCCTTCGTCGTCGGCGTCGTGCTGTTCACCGACATGCTCGGCAGGGACGCCGAGGACCGGGCCCTGCACCAGACGCTGTACAGCTGGATCCCCGTCGAGGGGTTCCAGGCCGACGTGGCCTTCCAGCTCGACCAGCTGTCGATGACGTTCGTCCTGCTGATCACCGGTGTGGGCACGCTCATCCACATCTACTCGGTCGGTTACATGGAGCACGACGAGCGGCGCCGCCGCTTCTTCGGCTACCTGAACCTCTTCCTGGCCGCGATGCTCCTGCTGGTGATCGCGGACAACTACCTCCTGCTGTACGTCGGCTGGGAGGGTGTCGGCCTGGCCTCGTACCTGCTCATCGGCTTCTGGCAGCACAAGCCCAGCGCGGCCACCGCCGCCAAGAAGGCATTCCTGGTCAACCGGGTCGGCGACATGGGCCTGTCCATCGCGATCATGCTGATGTTCACCACCTTCGGCACCTTCACCTTCGGGCCGGTGCTCGAAGCGACCGGGGACACCGGAGAGGGCAAGCTCACCGCCATCGGCCTGATGCTGCTGCTCGCCGCCTGCGGCAAGTCGGCACAGGTACCGCTGCAGTCCTGGCTCGGCGACGCGATGGAGGGCCCGACCCCGGTCTCGGCCCTGATCCACGCCGCCACCATGGTGACCGCGGGCGTCTACCTCGTCGTCCGCTCGGGCGCCGTCTTCAACGCGGCGCCCGACGCCCAGCTGGTCGTCGTGGTCGTCGGAGCCGTCACGCTCCTCTTCGGTGCGATCGTCGGTTGCGCGAAGGACGACATCAAGAAGGCCCTCGCCGGCTCGACGATGTCGCAGATCGGCTACATGATCCTGGCGGCGGGCCTCGGCCCCATCGGGTACGTCTTCGCGATCATGCACCTGGTGACGCACGGCTTCTTCAAGGCCGGGCTCTTCCTCGGTGCCGGTTCGGTCATGCACGGCATGAACGACGAGGTCGACATGCGCAGGTACGGCGGACTGCGGAAGTACATGCCGGTCACCTTCGTGACCTTCGGCCTCGGCTACCTGGCGATCATCGGCTTCCCCGGCCTGTCCGGCTTCTTCTCCAAGGACAAGATCATCGAGGCGGCCTTCGCCAAGGGGGGCACCGAGGGCTGGATCCTCGGCTCCGTCGCCCTGCTGGGTGCCGCGATCACCGCGTTCTACATGACGCGCGTGATGCTGATGACGTTCTTCGGCGAGGAGCGCTGGCGCAGTGCGGCGACACCGTCGCCCGCCGAGCCCGACGTGGAGCCCGCCGCCGAGACGCGCGGTGAGCACGGCGAGCCGCATCCGCACGAGTCACCGAGGTCCATGACGATCCCGATGGTCGTCCTGGCCTTCGGATCGGTGTTCGCCGGCGGGTTCTTCTCCATCGGCGACCGGTTCCTGCACTGGCTGGAGCCCG
This sequence comes from Streptomyces sp. NPDC005899, assembly GCF_040629645.1. Lineage (NCBI taxonomy): Bacteria > Bacillati > Actinomycetota > Actinomycetes > Kitasatosporales > Streptomycetaceae > Streptomyces > Streptomyces sp. NPDC005899. Next base: position 11,519 of record NZ_JBEXWB010000020.1, read on the forward strand.
TCACCGGACACGACCACGGCCACGCCCCGGTCAGCGCCACCACCGTCACCGCGGCCACCATGGTCGTGCTCGTCGTCGGTGTCGCGATCGCCTGGGCCATGTACGGGCGCAAGCCCGTCCCGGCCGTCGCCCCGCGCGGCTCGCTGCTCACCCGGGCGGCCCGCAGGGACCTGCTCCAGGACGACTTCAACCACGTGGTCCTGGTCCGCGGCGGTGAACACCTCACCCGCTCCCTGGTCTACGTCGACCACACCCTGGTCGACGGCGTCGTCAACGGCACGGCCGCTTCCATGGGCGGGCTCTCCGGCCGGCTGCGCAAGCTGCAGAACGGCTACGCCCGCTCGTACGCGGTCTCGATGTTCGGCGGTGCGGCGGTCCTCATCGCCGCCACCCTGCTGATGAGGGCGGTCTGATCCCATGTCCTTTCCCCTCCTGACCGCGACGGCGGCCCTCCCGGCGATCGGTGCGATCGCCACCGCCGCCGTCCCGGCCGCACGCCGCACCGCGGCCAAGTGGCTCGCCCTGGTCGTCTCGCTGGCCACGCTCGCGCTGGCCGGCATCGTGTTCGCCCGCTTCGAGCCGGGCGGCGACCGCTACCAGCTCACCGAATCGCACGCCTGGATCAAGGACTTCGGCGTCCGGTACGAACTGGGCGTCGACGGCATCGGGGTGGCGCTCCTGGCGCTCACCGCGCTGCTGATCCCCTTCGTCGTGCTGGCCGGCTGGCACGACGCCGACCCCCTGGAGACGTCCTCCTCGCGCTGGCGTCCCACCCAGGGCTTCTTCGCCCTGATCCTGATGGTGGAAGCGATGGTGATCCTCTCCTTCGTGGCCACCGACGTCTTCCTCTTCTACATCCTCTTCGAAGCCATGCTCATCCCGATGTACTTCCTCATCGGCGGCTTCGGGGACCGGGCGCACGCGGGCAGCGACGAGAACGCGGCGGCGCAGCGCAGCTACGCGGCCGTGAAGTTCCTCCTCTACAACCTCGTCGGCGGCCTCATCATGCTGGCCGCCGTCATCGGGCTGTACGTCGTCGCGGGGAGCTTCTCGCTCTCCGAGATCGCCGAGGCCCGTGCCAACGGCTCGCTGGACATGGCGACCGGTACCGAGCGGTGGCTGTTCCTCGGTTTCTTCTTCGCCTTCGCGGTGAAGGCGCCGCTGTGGCCGCTGCACACCTGGCTGCCCAACGCCATGGGGGAGGCGACCACCCCGGTCGCCGTCCTGATCACCGCGGTCGTCGACAAGGTCGGCACCTTCGCGATGCTCCGCTTCTGCCTCCAGCTGTTCCCGGAGGCCAGCAAGTGGGCGACGCCGGTGATCCTCGTGCTGGCCCTGATCTCCATCGTCTACGGGGCGCTGCTGGCCGTCGGCCAGCGGGACATCAAGCGGCTCATCGCCTACGCGTCGATCTCGCACTTCGGCTTCATCGTGCTCGGCATCTTCGCGATGACCAGCCAGGGCCAGTCCGGGGCCACGCTCTACATGGTCAACCACGGCCTGTCGACGGCGGCGCTGATGCTGGTCGCCGGATTCCTGATCACCCGGCGCGGCTCGCGGCTCATCTCCGACTACGGCGGGGTGCAGAAGGTGGCACCCGTGCTGGCGGGGACGTTCCTGATCGGCGGGCTGGCCACGCTGTCCCTGCCCGGTCTCGCCCCGTTCGTCAGTGAGTTCCTCGTCCTCGTGGGCGCCTTCAGCGCCTACCCGGCGGCCGGGATCATCGCGACGGTGGGGATCGTCCTGGCCGCGCTCTACGTCCTGGTCCTCTACCAGCGGACGATGACGGGGCCGGTCAGGGAGGGGATCGGGGGCATGCCCGACCTCAGGGTCAGGGAACTGGCGGTGGCCCTGCCGCTGATCGCGATGCTGATCTTCCTGGGTGTCTTCCCGAAGCCGCTCACGGAGGTCGTCGACCCCGCGGTGCGGCACACCATGCACGACGTACAGAAGAAGGACCCCCAGCCCGAGGTGGAGGCCGCCAAGTGAGCGCAACAGCTGTCCACAGCCTGTGGACGACGGCGGGCGGGGTGACCTCGGCCGCACCGGGCGACACGTTCACCGCGCCGACCATCGAATACGCCCAGCTCGCGCCCGTCCTGATCGTGGTCGGCGTCGCCGTCCTGGGCGTCCTGGTGGAGGCGTTCGTCCCCCGCCGGGCCCGGTACACCACCCAGGTGTTCCTGACCGTCGTCGCCCTCGCGGCCGCGTTCGCCGCCGTGGTGGGCCTCGCCGCCGACGGGTACGCCACGAAGAACGCGCACATCGCCGCGATGGGCGCCGTGGCGGTCGACGGCCCGGCCCTGTTCCTGCAGGGGACCATCCTGCTCGTCTCCATGGTCTCCGTCTTCACGTTCGCCGAGCGGCGCCTGGACCCGGCCGCGCACGGAAACCGGGTGGACTCCTTCGCCGCGCAGGCCGGGTCGGTCCCCGGCAGCGACAGCGAGAAGGCCGCCGTGAGGGCCGGCTTCACCACGACCGAGGTCTTCCCGCTGGTCCTCTTCTCCGTGGCGGGCATGCTCGTCTTCCCCGCGGCCAACGACCTGCTGACCCTGTTCGTCGCCCTGGAGGTCTTCTCCCTCCCGCTCTACCTCCTGTGCGCCATCGCCCGCCGCAAGCGGCTGATGTCGCAGGAGTCCGCCGTGAAGTACTTCCTGCTCGGCTCGTTCTCCTCGGCGTTCCTCCTCTTCGGGATCGCCCTGCTCTACGGCTACGCGGGCACCGTCTCGTACGCGGGCATCGCGAACGTGGTGGACGGCACGGTCCAGCAGATCGACCCGGCCCTCGCGGACACCATGGGCAACGACGCGCTGCTCCTCATCGGAGGCGCGATGATCCTCATGGGCCTGCTCTTCAAGGTCGGCGCGGTCCCGTTCCACATGTGGACCCCGGACGTCTACCAGGGCGCCCCCACCCCGGTCACCGGCTTCATGGCGGCGGCCACCAAGGTCGCCGCGTTCGGAGCCCTGCTGCGCCTGCTGTACGTGGTGCTGCCGGGCCTCACCTGGGACCTGCGCCCCGTCATGTGGGGCGTGGCGATCGTCACGATGCTGGGCGGCGCGGTCGTCGCGATCACCCAGACCGACATCAAGCGGCTGCTGGCCTACTCCTCGATCGCACACGCGGGCTTCATCCTCGCCGGTGTCATCGCGGCCAGTCCGCAGGGCATCTCGTCGGTCCTCTTCTACCTCGCGGTGTACTCCTTCGTGACCGTCGGCGCCTTCGCCGTCGTCACCCTGGTGCGCGACGCGGGCGGAGAGGCGACGCACCTGTCGAAGTGGGCCGGTCTCGGGCGGCGCTCCCCGCTGACCGCGGCGGTCTTCGCGGTCTTCCTGCTGTCCTTCGCGGGCATCCCGCTCACCTCGGGCTTCTCCGGCAAGTTCGCCGTCTTCAAGGCGGCGGCGGACGGCGGCGCGTCCGGGCTCGTCGTGGTCGGTGTGATCTCGTCGGCCATCGCCGCGTTCTTCTACATCCGGGTCATCGTCCTGATGTTCTTCAGCGAGCCGAAGGCGGACGGCCCCACGGTCGCCGTCCCCTCCCCGCTCACGATGACCACCATCGCGGTCGGCGTCGCCGTCACCCTGGTGCTGGGCCTCGCCCCGCAGTACTTCCTGGACCTCGCGAGCCAGGCGGGCGTCTTCGTGCGGTAGGCGGGACGACAGCGGGACACACGCCGGACGGGCCTCGGAAAGTCAAGCCCGTCCGGCGTTGTCGTACGCGGCGCCTATGGTTGCCGGTGACGGGTGAAGACGGACGGACGGGCGCGACCATGAGTGTGACGACCGAGAGCGCTGCGCAGCAGACGCTGCACCGGGTGTTCGGGTACGAGGCGTTCCGCGGCGAGCAGGGCGCGGTCATCGACCACGTGGTGGCCGGCGGCGACGCCGTCGTGCTCATGCCCACCGGCGGCGGCAAGTCCCTCTGCTACCAGATCCCCGCCCTGGTCAGGCCGGGCACGGGCGTGGTGATCTCCCCGCTGATCGCGCTCATGCAGGACCAGGTGGACGCCCTGCGGGCGCTCGGCGTCCGCGCCGGCTTCATGAACTCCACGCAGGACTTCGACGAGCGCCGCTCGATGGAGGCCCAGTTCGTCGCCGGTGAGCTCGACGTGCTGTATCTGGCCCCCGAGCGCCTGCGCCTCGACTCCACCCTCGCGCTGCTGGCCCGCGGCGAGATCTCCGTCTTCGCCATCGACGAGGCGCACTGCGTCGCCCAGTGGGGCCACGACTTCCGCCCCGACTACCTGGCCCTGTCCGTGCTGGGTGAGCGCTGGCCCGACGTCCCGCGCATCGCGCTGACGGCCACGGCCACCGAGGCCACGCACGAGGAGATCACCCGGCGCCTCGGCATGCCCGAGGCCCGGCACTTCGTGGCCGGCTTCGACCGGCCCAACATCCAGTACCGCGTCGTGCCGAAGTCCGACCCGAAGAAGCAGCTGCTGACCTTCCTGAAGGAGGAGCACGCGGGGGACGCCGGCATCGTCTACTGCCTCTCGCGCAACTCCACGGAGAAGACCGCCGAGTACCTCTCCCGCAACGGCATCGAGGCCGTGCCCTACCACGCGGGCCTGGACGCCGGGACGCGCGCGCTGCACCAGTCGCGCTTCCTCCGTGAGGAGGGCCTGGTCGTCGTCGCGACCATCGCCTTCGGCATGGGCATCGACAAGCCGGACGTCCGCTTCGTCGCCCACCTCGACCTGCCCAAGTCCGTCGAGGGCTACTACCAGGAGACGGGCCGCGCGGGCCGTGACGGCGCCCCCTCCACGGCGTGGATGGCGTACGGCCTCCAGGACGTCGTCCAGCAGCGCAAGCTGATCCAGGGCGGCGAGGGCGACGAGGCGTTCCGGCGCCGGGCCGCCTCGCACCTGGACTCGATGCTGGCGCTCTGCGAGACGGTGGAGTGCCGCCGCGCCCAGCTCCTGAGGTACTTCGGCCAGGAGCCCGGCGCCGAGAGCTGCGGCAACTGCGACACCTGCCTGACCCCGCCGGAGACCTGGGACGGCACGGTGGTCGCCCAGAAGCTGCTGTCCGCCGTCGTCCGGCTGAAGCGGGAGCGGAACCAGAAGTTCGGCGCCGGCCAGATCATTGACATCCTGCTGGGCCGGAAGACCGCGAAGACCATCCAGTTCGACCACGACCAGCTCTCGGTCTTCGGGATCGGCGAGGAGCTGTCCGAGGCGGAGTGGCGGGGCGTGGTGCGCCAGCTGCTGGCGCAGGGGCTGCTGGCCGTCGAGGGGGAGTACGGCACGCTGGTGCTCACCGAGGAGAGCGGTTCGGTCCTCGGCCGGGAGCGTGAGGTGCTGCTCCGCAAGGAGGCGAAGGTGCCGACGACCCGCTCCTCGGGCCGTGGCGAGCGCAAGGCCAAGTCCGCCGCCGCGGTGGCCGACCTGCCGGCCCAGGCCGTCCCGGTCTTCGAGGCGCTGCGCGCCTGGCGGGGCGCCCAGGCCAAGGAGCTGGGCCTCCCGGCCTACGTGATCTTCCACGACGCGACGCTGCGCGAGATCGCCGCACTGCGGCCCGCGTCGCTGGCGGAGCTGGGCGGGGTCAGCGGTCTGGGCGAGAAGAAGCTGGCGACGTACGGCGAGGGAGTGCTGGAGGTGCTGGCGGGGCTGGGAGACACGGGCCCGTCCGCGGTCGCGGCCGCCGCGCCGGGGACCTCCGCGCCGGAGGCCTCGCCGTCGCCCGCACCGGCCCCGGCGCCCGAGCCTGCGCCGGTGACCCGGTCCGCCGCCCAGGCCCCGGACCCCGAGTTCGGCTGGGACGAGGAGCCCCCGGAGTTCGACTGACCCTCGGGCGGGCCGGCCGACGCGGCCGGCGCTACTCCGTGTGCGCCCGGCGTCGGGAGACGATCGCGGTCAGGTCGAGATCGACGGCGAAGGGCGTGGACACCTTCATCCGGTCGTGGAAGATCCCGGTCGAGGTGTAGGCGCCGGTGGCGGGTTCCAGCTCGAAGACGTGGACGACCGCCCGGCCGTCCTGGTTCTCCACGCGCCGGTAGTGCGGGATCCGCGCCCGCGCGTACTTCACGGGTTTGGTCTCCCGGTCACGGGTGACGGACTCGTCGGAGACGACCTCGACCGCGAGCAGCACACTGCTCGCGGGGAACCGTGTCTGCCGCAGACTCTCGACCGCGTCCGCGCGGACGACGACGACGTCAAGTTCCGGCCGGTTCTGGAAGTCGACGTCGATGGTGAACTCGCGAAAGACGTCCAGGTCGAGCGGTGCGAGTGACTGCAACTGCCACTTCAGGTAGTCGATCGCACGCTCATGGAACACGGCCCGCGGACTCACGAGAACCAGGCTCCCGTCGATCAGCTCCGTGTGCGGAGGCAGATTCGGGAGTGTGTCCAGGCCGTCGGCGGTCCAGCCGCCCACGGGCGGGACCGCCCACCGCGGCTCGGGGGCCTCGGGTTCGATGCTCGTCAGTGCTCCCGTACGAAGGAGTCTCGCGGGTCCGTCCAGCGTATCCGCCGGCATCCCGATCAAGCCCAGCCGTACGTGCGCACGACTCACGCGTCGTTGACCACCGCGCCCCTCGCCGCGTACGCGCGCACGTCCGCGTCCGGGTCCGTGAGCACGCCCGAAAGGGCCTCCCGGGCCGCTTCGTGGGACGTGTGCCGGAGGAGCGCCAGGACCGCCGCCTTGCGGACGTCGGCGTTCGGGTCACCCAGCGCCCGGGCCAGCGGGCCGACCGCCGAGGCCGGATCGGCCGAGGAGAGCGCCGTCGCCGCCCCCGCCCGGACCTGCCACGCCGGATCGGAGAGGGCCGTGACCGCCGTGGCCGCGTACCCGGGCGGGCACCCCGTCGCCGCCAGCGCGCCCAGGGCCGCCGCCCGCACCAGCGGGTCCGGGTCCGACAGGAGAGGGGCCAGCGGCTCCGGGCCGGGGGAGCGCGTGGCCGCCAGGCCCTTCGCGACGGCCACCCGGACCTCCCGGGACGGGTCGGCGGCGGCCCCGGCCAGCAGACCGGTCGCGTCCACCGAGACCAGGGCGCTCACCGTGTGGATGCGTACGTCGATGTCGGAGTCGCCCAGCGTGCCCGCGAACAGCTCCGCGTCGCCCAGCCGCAGCGCCCGCAGGGTGTCCAGCGCCGTGGACCGTACGACGGGGTCCTCCGAGCCCAGCGCCGCCACCAGCGGCTCGCGCAGGGCCGGCACGGCCGGCAGTACCTCGACCAGCTCCCGCAGGGAGGCGGCCGCCGCCGCCCGCACCGAGGGAGCGGAGTCCGCGAGCGTGGCGGCCAGCGCGGGCCCCGCGCCCTCCGGCGTCGACTCGGTGAGCGCGGCCACGGCGGCCCGCCGGACCGCCGGGTCGGAGTCGGCCAGGTACGGCGCGAGGTCCGCGAGCACCGGTTGCTCCTCGGCCAGCGCGAGGAGTTCGAGGATGCGCGGCGAAGGGCCGGCCGGCGCGGAGGTGCGGGCCCCGGCGCGCGGGGGCGCCGTGGAACCGGAGGGAGCGGACTCCCGTGCCCCGGCGGTCGCGACCTGCTCGGCAGCGACCTCGCCGAGCTCCCTGGAGGGCCCGCCGACGGGGTCGAACCCCTCCACCGGCACGAGGTAGGGCGCCACCGGCCGGGCCGTGAACTCCATCGCCCCCGAAGCGGACTTGCGCAGGTCCAGGTGGTGGAACCAGTCCGTGTCGTCGCGCCCCGGATGGTCCGTGCGCTCGTGGTACAGGCCCCAGCGGGACTCCGTCCGGGCCAGCGAGGAGCGCGCCGCCATCTCCGCGCAGTCCCGGATGAAGCTCACCTCCGCGCACCGCATCAGCTCGTGCGGGGTCGTCGCCCCCATCTCCGCGATGTCCGTGCGCATCCGCTCGAAGGACTCCAGCGCCAGTGACAGGCGGGCCCCCGACTTGGGCGGTGCCACGTAGTCGTTCACGAACCGGCGCAGCTTGTACTCGACCTGCGGCTGCGGCGGGCCCTGCGGGTTGCGCAGCGGCCGGTAGACCAACTCGTGGGCCTCGCGCAGCTGGTCGGCGGGCAGCTCGCCCTCGTAGGCCGTGTACTGCGAGGCGTCGGCGCCCGCGAGGTCTCCGTAGACGAAGGCGCCGATCATGTAGTTGTGCGGGACGCAGGCCAGGTCCCCGGCCGCGTACAGGCGCGGCACCGTCGTGCGGGCCTGGTCGTCGACGCGGACCCCCGAGGCCGAGTGCCCGCCGCACAGGCCGATCTCGGAGATGTGCATCTCGATGTCGTGGGTGCGGTAGTCATGGCCCCGGTTCGCGTGGAACGTGCCCCGGGTGGGCCGTTCCGTGGTGTGCAGGATGCCCTCCAGGGCGCTGACGGACTCCTCGGGCAGATGGCTCAGCTTCAGGTACACCGGCCCCCGGTCCGAGGCGACCTCCGCCGCGAACTCCGCCATCATCTGCCCCGACCAGTAGTCGGAGTCGACGAACCGCTCGCCGTGCCGGTTCACCTGGTAGCCGCCGAAGGGGTTGGCCACGTAGGCGCAGGCGGGCCCGTTGTAGTCCTTGATCAGCGGGTTGATCTGGAAGCACTCGATGCCGGTCAGCTCCGCGCCCGCGTGGTAGGCCATGGCATAGCCGTCGCCCGCGTTGGTCGGGTTCTCGTACGTCCCGTAGAGGTACCCGGACGCGGGCAGGCCGAGCCGCCCGCACGGGCCGGTGGCGAGGACGACCGCTCCCGCGCGCACGGTCACGAACGCGCCGGTGCGGGTGTTGAAGGCCGCCGCGCCGATCGCCCGGCCGTCGTCACCCGTGAGGATCCGGACCGGCATGACCCGGTTCTCGATCCGGATCCTCTCCCGCATCTCCCGGCGCCGGAGCTGCCGGTAGAGGACCTTCTTGACGTCCTTGCCCTCGGGCATCGGCAACACGTACGAGCCGGAGCGGTGCACCTGCCGGACGGCGTACTCCCCGTGCTCGTCCTTCTCGAACTTCACCCCGTACGACTCCAGCCGCCGCACCATCCCGTATCCGCGCACCGCGGTCCGGCGGATAGTGGACTGGTCGACGATGCCGTCGTTGGCCCGGGTGATCTCGGCGACGTAGTCGTCGGGTTCGGCGCGGCCGGGGATCACCGCGTTGTTCACGCCGTCCATGCCCATGGCGAGGGCCCCCGAGTGCCGGACGTGGGCCTTCTCCAGGAGCAGGACGGAGGCGCCGTGCTCGGCGGCGGTGAGCGCGGCCATCGTGCCGGCGGTGCCGCCCCCCACGACCAGTACGTCGCAGGAGAGTTCCTCGGCGTCGGCGAGGGAGGGGATCTGCACGGTCGGGCCTTTCAGTGGGCGGAGGTGAGTGAGGCGAGGACCTCGCGGCGCAGCGCGACGGTCGCCGGGTCGGAGTGCGCGGCGCGCTCCCGGGGGCGCGGCACGGCCAGGACGCGGCCGGACGGGAGCAGTGCGACACGGTCGCCGAGGAACAGCGCCTCGTCGACGTCGTGCGTGACGAAGACGACGGTGGCGCCCGTGCCCCGCAGGACGTCGACGAGCAGGTGCTGCATCCCGGCACGGGTCTGGGCGTCCAGCGCCCCGAAGGGCTCGTCCATCAGGACCGCGCGGGGCTCGGCCGCCAGGGCGCGGGCCAGCTGGACGCGCTGGCGCTGGCCGCCGGAGATCCGGTGGGGGAGGCTCGCGCCGTGGCCGGCCAGGCCCACCCCGGCGAGCCAGTCCTCGGCGCGCCTGCGCCGCTCCGCCCGCGCCACACCCCGGACGGCCAGGGGCAGTTCGACGTTGGCGCGCACCGTGCGCCACGGCAGCAGGGCGTCGTCCTGGAAGACGAGGGCGCGCTCGGCGCTGGGCGCGGTGATCACCTCTCCGTCCTGGGTGACCTGGCCGCCGAGGGCGGGCAGCAGTCCGGCCAGGGTCCGCAGCAGTGTCGACTTCCCGCAGCCGGAGGGGCCGAGGACGGCCAGGATCTCGCCGGGCACGACGTCGAGGTCGACGCCGTGCAGCACCGGGGCCCCGGCCCGCCCGAGCACGGCGCCCCGCAGGGTCAGCCGGACGCCGGGGGCTGTGGTCGTGGTCATGGGTGGACCCCTTCCTTCACTCGGGGGACCGGCGCCGCCGCCGGCAGGACGTCCCGGTCCCGGTGCCGTGCGGGGGACGCCGGGCGGCCGCCCTCCGTGCGCGGGAGCCACCGCGTGAGCCGCCGGCCCAGGACCTCAACCGCCGTCGAGGTGACCCACCCGAGCACGCCGATCGTGGCCATGCCGACGAACACCCCCGGATAGTCGACGACCGTGTAGTCCTGCCAGGTGCGGTAGCCCACCCCGTACTCGCCGGAGATCATCTCGGCGGAGATCACACAGATCCACGACACCCCGATGCCGACGGAGAGCCCGCCGAGGATGCCGGGGAGCGCGCCGGGCAGCACGACGGAGCCGAGGATCCGCCACCGCCCGCCGCCCATGGTCAGCACCGCCTCCTCCCAGACCGGGGTGAGCGCCCGCACCGCGTGCCGGGTGGACACCATGACCGGGAAGAACGCCGCGGTGCAGGTGATGAAGACGATGCCCTGCTCGTTGGTGGGGAAGAGCAGGATGGCCACGGGCACCAGCGCGATCGCCGGTACGGGGCGTACCACCTCCAGGACGGGGCCCAGCAGGTCCGAGGCGATCCGGGACCGGGCGACGGCCGTGCCGACCGAGATGCCGAGCACGCCGGCCAGCGCGAAGCCGGTGAGGATCCGGGTCAGGCTGTCGGTGAGGTCCTGCCAGTAGGCGTCGGTGCCGAGACGGTCACCGAAGGCGCGGGCCACCTCGGTGACCGTGGGGAACTGCTCGAAACGGAGCCACAGATCGACGTCGTAGGAGGTCAGCAGCTGCCAGAGGCCGAGTGCCGCCACCAGCGACAGGACCCGCCGCACGGCCGACCGGTGCCGGGCGCTCATGAGGCGCGGGCCAGGTCGAGCGCCGTGCGGTAGGGGACGACGCGGGCGCCCGGATGCGCGGCGGTGTCCCGGCGGGCCGCGGCGGGGGTGACGTAGGGCCTGAGCTCCGTCCCGTCGGCCACCCAGACGGCCCGGTCCGCGAACCACAGGGTGCCGGTGCCCGCGTCGGGGACGTACGCGGCGCGGACGCGGCCCTCGTGCCGGGCGGCGTACCGCAGGACCTCCGCGGGGGTGGCGAACGCCGACGTGGTGTCCTCGCCCTTCAGCCAGACCTCGCCGCCGCGCGCGGGGGGCGGCCCGGCGGCCCGCGCCTTCGCGTAGGCGGAGCCGTACACCCGCTTCACGTACGTCTCGTCGACGAAGGAGTCGACGTCCACGTCGCCGACGAGTTTCGCCGAGCGCAGCACGGGGACGTCCTTCTTCAGCGCGGCCACCAGGGCCGGCTTCACCGTCGTGTCGAACGTGGCGATGCCCTGGGCGCCGTTGTACAGGTGCACGACCTCGGCCGGCAGGCCCGTCGCCTTCGCCACCGACTCGGAGGCCGCCACCGGGTTCTTCCGCAGGTACTCCGTCGCCCGGCCCTGGGCCCGGAGGAAGTCCTCCAGCACGGCGGGCCGCTTCTTCGCGAAGTCCTCGACGACGGTGACCCCGTGGAAGGTCGGGAGATTCAGCTCGGCCCCGTCGTAGAGGGCCTTCGCCCTGCCCTGGAAGGCCAGCAGACCCGGCCACGCCACGAACTGCGACAGGGCGTCGGCGCTTTCGGCCTGGAGCGCCGAGGCCCCCACCGCCGGCTGCTGGTTGAGCTTGCGGATGTCCTTCTCCGGGTCGAGCCCCGCCTGCTGGAGCGCACGGACGAGTGTCCCGTCGGCGGCCGAACCGACGCTGGTGGAGACCTTCTTGCCGCGCAGGTCCCGCAAGGACCCGACGGACGATCGGGGGCCGGTCACCACGGTGTTGAGGCCGCCGCGCAGGTTGTAGCCGGTGACCGAGACCAGCTTCGTCGGGCGGTTCAGCTGCTTGCCCCGGGCGGCGTTGATCAGCAGCGGGAAGTCGCCCATCGAACCGATGTCGATCTTGCCCGCGGTCATCTGCGCGGTGATCGGCGCACCGGTGGCGTAGTCCTGCCACTTCACCGCGTACGTGACACCGTCCCGCTCGCCGCGGGCCCGCAGCGCGTCCTCGAAGTAGCCGAGCGAACGCAGGAGCGTCCCCGCCGTGACGGTGTTGATGGTCCTGGACTGGTAGCCGACGGTCACCGTGACCGTGTCGCCGTCACCCGCGCCCGCCTCGCCGCCGCAGCCCGCCGTGAGCGGGACGAGCAGGAGGGGGGCCAGCAGGGCACCGGCGCGGATTGCCGTGCGTCGCATGGGAGGAGGGGCCTTTCACCGCAGGAGATAGGGCATGTTGACCGTGACCGCGTCGGTGGGACACCGGGCCGCGCACGGGCCGCAGTACCAGCACTCGTCGACGTGCATGAACGCCTTGCCGCTCTCCGGGTGGATGGCCAGGGAGTCGAGGGGGCACATGTCGACGCAGAGGGTGCAGCCGTCGATGCACTTGGACTCGTCGATGGTCACGGGCACGTCGGCCCGCTGGGGCGCCAGAGGCATGGCGGTCTCCAGGGAAGAGGGGGGCTGGCGGGGAGGTCAGTCGGATCTGTGCAGCAGGGCGTTCATGCTGATGCGGTCGCCGCGGAAGCGGATGAACTCCAGGTCCACGGGCCGCCCGTCACAGAGGTGGGTGAGCCGTTCCAGCATCAGGACGGCGGAGCCGGGCGGTGTCTCCAGGACGGCGGCGGAGTGCGCGTCGGCGTTGACCGCCTCCAGCGTGATGTCGGCGGTGCCGAGCGGCCGGCCCGTCAGGGACTCCAGGAGGCGGAAGACGTCGGTGTTCTCCAGGTCGCAGCCGACGAGCCCCGCCCCGATGTCCATGGGGATGTACGTGAGGTCGAGGGAGAGCGGCAGCCCGTTCAGCAGCCGGCGCCGCTCGATGTAGAGCACGTCGCCGTGCTCCTCGACGCCGAGCCGCCGCGCCACGGGCACCGGCGCGGGTACGGGGCCCACGGTGCGGACCTCGTTGGTGACCCGGCCGTGTTCGCGGAGCGTCTCGGCCAGGCCCTGGAGCCGGTCGAGGCGATGCGGGTACTTCTCGCTGACCACGACGGTGCCGACACCCGGCTGCCGCTCCACGAGACCCTCGGCCCGCAGCAGGTCGAGGGCCTGGCGGACGGTGTTGCGCGAGACGCGGTAGTCACTGCCGATGGTGTCCTCGGAGGGCAGGACCCCGCCCGGCAGACCACCCGTGCGCACCTGGTGGCGCAGCAGGTCGGCCAGCTGCCGGGCATGGTCCGCGCGCAGCCGGCGCCGACGGGCGGCGGCGACGGGCACGGTGTGCTCACGGGTGCGTTCGACTGGCATGCGCCGGACCATACCGACGGGGTCCGCGCAATGGTGTTGCCGCAGTGTTGCGCCACCTGAAGGTCTCCGGCACACGGCCGTGACCTGCTGTTTCCGCCTCCGTGGGCGAGGATCCGCCACCCGGCTGCCCACGCCTCGGACACGCGGGGGCCCGCTCAGCCGCCGGCCCCGCCCCCGTCCCCGCCGCCCCCGCCTCCGTCGGCCGACGCGGCCTTGTCCTGGCGCACGTCGCGGTGGACGGCCCACGCGGCCCGCTCCGTGCGGACCAGGGAGCGTGCCGCCGCACGCGTGCGGCGGCCGCCCCGCCGCAACTCCTCGGGAAGGGTGAGCTCCTGCAGGGTCACCGAGGGGCCGTGATGCGCCCGGTGACGTCACCGAGCCCGACCCGGGTGCCGTGGGGGCCGGGCGCCCACGCGGTCAGGGTCACCGTGTCCCCGTCCTCGAGGAAGGTGCGCTTCCCCTCCGGCAGATCCAGCGGATCACGGCCGTTCCACGTCAGTTCCAGCAGCGAACCGCGCTGTCCCGGCTCCGCCCCGCTGACCGTCCCGGACCCGTACAGGTCGCCGGTCCGCAGCGAGGCGCCGTTCACCGTCATGTGGGCCAGCTGCTGGGCGGCCGTCCAGTACATGGAGGCGAACGGCGGCTCCGAGACGGTCTGCCCGTTGATCTCCACCGAGATCCGGATGTCGAAGCCCCCGGGCTCCTCGTCGTGCGCGTCGTCCAGGTAGGGGAGCAGCTCGGCGTCCCGGGCGGGGGGCGCCGTGCGCGCCGCGTCCAGGGCCTCCAACGGGGTCACCCACGCGGACACGGAGGTGGCGAAGGACTTGCCGAGGAAGGGGCCGAGCGGCACGTACTCCCAGGCCTGGATGTCCCGGGCCGACCAGTCGTTGAGGAGCGAGAGCCCGAAGACGTGCTCGCGGAAGTCGCCGAGCGGCACGGGTGAGCCCTGCCGCGAGGGGACCCCGACGACGAAGCCGACCTCGGCCTCGATGTCCAGCTTGACCGACGGGCCGAAGACCGGGGCGGGATCGGTGGGCGCCTTCCGCTGTCCGCAGGGGCGCACCACGTCCGTACCGGAGACGACGACCGTGCCGGCCCGCCCGTGGTAACCGATGGGCAGGTGCTTCCAGTTGGGGGTGAGCGCGGCGCCGTCGGGGCGGAAGATCCTGCCGACGTTGGTGGCGTGGTGCTCGCTGGCGTAGAAGTCGACGTAGTCCGCGACCTCGTACGGCAGGTGCAGGGTCACCGCGTCCACGGGGTGCAGGAGGGGCTCCACGTCCGGCCGGTGGGCCGGCACGGTCACCCAGGCCGTGAGCGCCCGCCGGACGTCCCGCCAGGCGGTGCGCCCCGCTGCCAGGAGCGGCGTCAGGCTGGGCTGGGCCAGCAGCCGGGCGTACGGCGAACCCAGCGCGTGGGCGGCCGCGCCGGCGTCCAGGACGTGCCCGCCGATGCGGACGCCGACCCTGCGGTCGTGCGGGTGTCCGGGGGTGGAGAACACGCCGTACGGAAGGTTGTGCGGACCGAAGGGGTCGCCCTCGGCCAGATCGAGCGGGCTGCTCTGCTCGGGCATCTGTCGCTGCCTCGCTTTCCAGGTCGCTTGGGGGACACGTTACGTCGGCCGAACGGGTCGCCGGCAGGGCCGCAACCAGCCGCTACGCCCGGAAAGTTATGCCGTGTTCCCGTATGGGCACCGGTGTCACCCCGCCGTGCGCGGGATCCGCTTCTCCCACGTCCGGTGGAAGACGATCTCACCGCCGTCCTTGCAGACGACCTCGTCGGACGTGATGAAGTCGTGCGCGTCCGCGGTGGTTTCGGAACGGGTCTCCACGCGCACGTCCCAGGACATCTCCGGCCGGTGCAGGCGGATCGTCCAGTCCGAGCGGGCCCTGGCCGACAGCGGGTCGTCCTCCCGGATCGTGTACGTCTCCACCGCGTCCTCGGTGAACTCGAGCCCGTCCGGGTAGACACGCGTGCCGCCGTAGCGGGGGTCGACCTCCAGACGCCACTCGCCCTTGGCGACGTCCCGGACCACCAGGCGCTCGGGGCGCTGTTCGTCGAGCGTGGCGGGGAAGACGACGTTGAGCGGCTCGGACTGCTCCGGTTCGCCGAAGGTGATCGCGGGGTCCTCCGTGTGGCGGCGCACCGGGAGTTCGACGAGGCTCCCGTCCGCCTGGAGCGTGAAGCCCTCCGAACCCGCCTGCGGCCAGATCCACGGCCAGTACGCGGACGAGACGGCCAGCCGGATGCGGTGGCCGGGCGGGAAGGTGTGCCCGATGCCGTTGAGTTCGAAGGTCACGTCCTCGGTCTCCCCGGCCGGCCAGTCGTCGGACCGGTCGCGTCCGTGGCGGGCCGAGAGGTTGAGGGAACCGCGGGTCACGAGGGTCGAGGCGCCGTCGGGGGAGACGTCGCAGAGGCGGGCGACGGCCTGTCCGCGCGGCACGTCCATACGGATGCGGAGCCGCACCCGGGGCCTGCCGAGGATCTCGATCGGCGCGTCCTGGACGGGGAACTCGAAGCACACCGACCTGGCGTCCTCGTCGCGCTGGTCCGGCGGCAGGTCGGCCTCGTTGCCGAAGGGGAAGAAGCGGCCGGCGTCCACTCCGGTCTGCTGGGGTGAGCGGACGGTCTGCGGCCCGCCCTGGAGGGCGTAGGCGACGACCGAGACGTTCGCCGACGGCCAGGAGGCGTCACCGACCCAGCGCCCGGGCAGCGTCTCGTACACCGTGGCCGGGCGGTGCGATCCGCTGATCCAGGACCGCAGCAGGGGCTCGTTCATCACCCCGGTGTCCTGGTCCTTGAGGTGCTGGTCCCACCAGCGCAGCGTCTCCTGGAGGAAGCCGATCGCGGGCCCTGGGGGCAGTCCGCGGTCCGGGTACTGGTGGGACCAGGGGCCGATCAGTCCGCGGACCTTCGCGGGGTCCAGGTGCTCGACGAGCCGAAGGACGGTGTCGCGGTAGGGGTCGTGCCAGCCGCCCACCGCCAGCACGCTCGCCTCGACAGCGCCGTAGTCCTCGCAGACGCTGCCGTGCTTCCAGTAGTCGTCACGCGTCTGGTGCGCCAGCCAGGTGTGGATGAACGGTTTCACCGCCTCCAGCCGGCCGAGCCACATGTCACGCCAGTCGTCGCCGACGTCCGCCGGGTCCGGGGGGCGGCAGACGAAGGCCAGCATGGTGGCGGCCCAGGCGTGCATGTCGACACCGAGGACGGAGCCGCCCATGTAGTGGACGTCGTTGTCGTAGCGGTCGTCGGCCGAGCAGACGGTGACGACGGCCTTCAGCGGCTCCGGCGCGAGCGCGGCGATCTGCAGGGAGTTGAAACCGCCCCAGGAGATGCCGAACATGCCGACCCGGCCCGAGCACCAGTCCTGCTCCGCCAGCCAGTGCACGACGGCGACGCCGTCGGCCAGCTCGGTCGCGTCGTACTCGTCACCGGGCAGGCCCTCGCTGTTGCCGTGCCCGCGCACGTCCACCCGTACGGAGGCGTAGCCGTGGCCCGCGTACCAGGGGTGGCGCTGCCAGTCGCGGGGAGCCGTCCAGTCGCTCAGCCGGTACGGGAGGTACTCCAGCAGGGCGGGCACCGGTTCCTCGGTGACCGGCCGCCAGATCCGGGCGTACAGCTGGGTGCCGTCCGCCAGCGGGATGTAGAGGTCCTCGCGGGTGGTCTCGTACGGGAAGTCGGTGCGGATCTGCATGGCGATACCTCAGTGGACGGGGTGCATGGTGCGCCTGAGCCAGGGAGCGGCGGCGACGACGGCCACACCGGCCACCACCGCGACAGCGCCATTGACACCGAAATAGGCGGGGTTGGAGACCTCGCCGTACAGCTTCACGATCTGTGCCTGGATGCCGTTGGCCAGGGCCAGGGACAGGAACCAGAGCGCCATCGTCTGGCTGGCGAACGCCCGGGGGGCGAGCTTGGTGGTGGCGGACATGCCGGAGGTCTCCAGCAGGACGTCGCCGAGACCGAGCAGCAGGTACGAGCCGACGATCCACCAGGCGGCCATCCGGTAGGTGTCGCCGGTGTGCCCGGAGGTCGGCAGGACCATCAGGAGGAAGGACAGGCCGCCGAGGATCACCCCGAACGCGATCTTGTTGGAGGCGTGCGGCTGGCGCGGACCCATCCGGGCCCACACGGCGGCCACGACGGGTGCCAGCGCGACCTCGAAGGCGCCGAGCGCGGAGGCGTACCAGCCCGCCGGGAAGTGGAAGCCGAAGACCTCCGTGCGGGCGTTCGTCGAGGCGAGCAGCATCATCGTCGAGTACGCCTGGAAGAGGATGAAGTTGAAGACGACGGACGCCAGGAACAGCACCACGTACGGACGCAGCCTGCCGCGCTCGTCCGCGGTCACCCGGGGGCTGCGGAACATCACCGTGAAGTACACGACGGGCGCGATCACGGAGACCAGCGTGAGGACGTCGACGAAGCGGTCCATCGTGAGCCATCCGGCCAGGGCGAGGGCGCTCGCCACCAGGGCGGCCGTGAGCAGTCCCGCGGCGCCCAGCAGCACGGCCCGGCGCATCGGGCCGGGCGCGAGGGCGTACTCCGCCGCGTGCTTCCGCCCGGCCAGGTGACGCCGGCCCGCCACGTACTGGACGAGTCCGAGCGTCATGCCGACCGCGGCGGCCGAGAACCCCCAGTGCCAGCTCGCGTGCTCTCCCAGCCAGCCGGTGACCAGCGGGCCGGCGAAGGCGCCGATGTTGATGCCCATGTAGTAGAGCGCGAACCCGGCGTCCCGGCGCGCGTCCTCGGTGCGGTAGAGCTTCCCCACCATCGAGGCGACGTTCGGCTTCAGCAGGCCCGTACCCGCGCTGATCAGGCCGAGGCCCACCCAGGTCGTCACGGCGGCCGGTACGGCCATCGCGTAGTGGCCGCAGGCGATGAGGACGCCGCCGTACAGGACGGCGCGGTAGGAGCCGAGGATCCGGTCGGCCAGCCAGCCGCCCGCGACGGAGACCAGGTAGACGAGGGTGCCGTAGGCCGCCGACACCGAGGCGGCGGTGCCCGGGTCCATGCCCAGCCCGCCGTCGGACACCCTGTCGGCGAAGAACAGCACCAGGATCGCCTGCATCCCGAGGAACGAGAAGCGCTCCCACACCTCCAGCCCCGACAGGGTCATCAGGCCCCGCGGCTGCCCGAAGAAGGCGTGATCGTCCTCGGGTGGTGGCTGATCCGGTTCGGTACCGGTCACGGTGTGGGACAAAGCGACAACTCCTGATCGTATGGGCTCATCCCGAACATACCGGCGGCGGCGGGAAGGCGCCCACGGTGATCCAAAGGCGACCGGATACGCTGGCTTGGGTGAAGACAGCGACACATCGACATTCCGTGTGATCGTCAGCAGACAGGAGACCCCCTCGTGACCGTCGTCGGGCCGTTCGGACTGCGCGTGCGGGACCAGGCTCTTGAGGCCGATGTCCAGGCCGGTTTGGCCGCTGTCGAGGCGGGGCTGCTGGACGCCACGAAAAGCGACGTCCCGTTCATCACGGAGGCGGCACAACACCTCGTCAGCGCGGGCGGCAAGCGGTTCCGTCCGCTCCTGGTGATGCTGGCGTCCCAGTTCGGGGACCCGGGCGCGCCGGGGATCGTGCCCGCCGCCGTGGTCGTCGAACTGACGCACCTGGCGACGCTGTACCACGACGACGTGATGGACGAGGCGGACGTGCGCCGCGGGGTGGACAGCGCGAACACCCGCTGGGGCAACTCCGTCGCCGTCCTGACGGGTGACTTCCTCTTCGCCCGGGCCTCCCACATCCTGGCCGACCTCGGCCCCGAGGCCGTACGCGTCCAGGCGGAGGCGTTCGAGCGCCTCGTCACCGGACAGATCCTGGAGACGGCGGGCCCGCGCGAAGGCTGCGACCCCGTCGACCACTACATGGACGTCCTGGGCGGCAAGACCGGCTCCCTGGTCGCCGTGTCCGGACGCTTCGGCGCCATGATGGCCGGGGCCGACGAGTCGGTCGTCGACATCCTCACCCAGTACGGCGAACGGCTCGGCATCGCCTTCCAGCTCGCCGACGACGTACTCGACATCGCCTCCGACTCGCACGAGTCCGGCAAGACACCCGGCACCGACCTGCGCGAGGGCATCCCCACGCTCCCGGTCCTCCACCTGCGCGCGCGGGCGGCGGCCGAGGGCAGGCCGGAGGACCTCGCGCTCGTGGAACTGCTGGACGGCGACCTCGGCGACGACGACCGGCTCGCCCGGGCCCTCGGCGGCCTGCGCGCCCACCCGGCGCTGGAGCAGGCGCGGCGGGACACCGTCCGCTACGCCCAGGAGGCGAGGGCCACCCTGGCGCCGCTGCCCGAGTGCTACGCGAAGGCCGCGCTCGAAGAGCTGTGCGACGCCGTGGTGCACCGCGCGGGCTGACCCCCGGCGCGCGCGGGCCGTCGCCCCCTAGGGGCTCCGCCCCCCTCGGAGTCATCCCGGAGAGGTAGCGACAGTTGCACCCGGGGGCTGACGCTTGTCGCCGCCCGATTTGGTCAGATGGAGGACAACCACTCCTGACCACATCGGGTGAGCAGGGCGGCGAGGGGTGGACGAGTGCAACGGGATGGCAGCCGCCGACCACGGAGGTAGGGCACACATGGCACCGAACGACAGCGCGGAGACCACCGGCGAGGCCACGAGCACTGTCGTGGGCCGCCGGAAGGCGGCACGCTACATCGTCCCCGTCGCGGTGGCGGGGGTGGCGGCGGCGACGATCGGGCTCGTCCCGGCACTGGCGAGCTCCGGCGACCCGGACCTGCCGGAGATCACCGCACAGCAGCTCGTCGAGAAGATCGCCGCGTCGGACGAGGAGCAGCTCTCCGGCACGCTGAAGATCAGCACCGACCTCGGCATCCCGTCCCTCGGCGGGCTCGCGGGCTCCTTCGTGCCGGGGGCGCAGGGCGGCGGCGGCGCGTCGAGCGCCGCCCCCGAGACGAAGCTGATGGAGCTCGCGTCCGGTACGCACACGCTCCGGGTGGCGGTCGACGGCCCCGACCGGCAGCGCCTCTCGATCCTCGGCGAGGGCTCCGAGTACAGCGTCGTCCACAACGGGGACGACGTCTGGGCCCACGACAGCGGGAGCAACCAGGTCTACCACGCGCGGTCCGAGGGGGCCGACGGGAAGGCCGGGAAGCACGCGGCACCCGAGGGCGTCCCGGCGACCCCCGGGGAACTGGCCGAGGAGGCCCTCGCGGCGGCCGGCGACACGACGTCGGTCACCGTCGACGGCACGGCGCAGGTGGCGGGCCGCGACGCCTACCAGCTGCTGATCAAGCCGAAGCAGTCCGGCTCGACGATCGGATCCGTCCGGATCGCGGTCGACGCCTCGACCGGCGTACCGCTGAAGTTCACCCTCGCTCCGAGCAGCGGTGGCAAGGCCGCGATCGACGCCGGGTTCACCAAGGTCGACTTCCGGAAGCCCGCCGCGTCCTCCTTCTCCTTCACCCCGCCCAAGGGGGCCGAGGTGACCGAGGCCGACGAGCTGTCGGCCGGTGCCGCGAAGAACGGGATGGACGAGAAGGCGCGGAAGGACGTCGCCGCCCTGGGGGAGGACTTCAAGGGCCTCGACGTCATCGGTGAGGGCTGGAACGCGGTCGCCGAGGTCGAACTGCCGGGCGGCGCGGGCCTCCCGGCCGAGGGCTCCGGCGACATGCCCGCCCAGGCGCAGCAGTTCCTGGACGCGCTCGGCGACAAGGTCACCGGCGACTTCGGCTCCGGCACGGTCTTCAGGACGCGCCTGGTCAACGCACTGATGACGGACGACGGCAAGGTCTACGTCGGAGCGGTCACCAAGGACGCCCTGGTGAAGGCGGCCGACGCCGCCGAGTAGGAGCGCCGCGTCCGGTGCCGGACCGTGCGCCGGAGGCCGCACGGGCAAGGCCGGGCAGGGACGGCGGCACGGACGGCGGGTGCGGGAAGAGGCCCGCACCCGCCGTCACCGTCCGGGCCGTGACCCCCGGGGCGCGTACGCGTGAGCGCCCCGGGGGTTTCCCGTGTCCGGGTGCCGGTGGCGGGGCTCCGGCGTCCGGCGCGCAGGCGGCCCGGGAGCGAGGGGCCTGGGCGCGGGGCGGAGGGCCCGGGGGGACGGGTCCCGACCCGGAGGGCGCGGCGGGAGGCGGACGCGGATCACCGGGGTCCGTCGGCCCCGGGGGCTGCCGGGGCGGGCGGGCGGTCGGCACCGGCAGCCCGGCGAAGGTTCGGGTGCGAGGGAAGTTCGGGTGCCGCCGTGTTGTGCCTTCACCCGGCGGCAGCGGACCGGCAGGGCTGCGATCCGCGCGTTCGTGGGTCACGCGGTCCGGCGTCCTGTGCGGGCCGCGCGTCTGCGGCGGCCCGGGCGCGATTCTCGGCCAGGGGCGCACCGCCCGAGGAGACGACCAGGTGGCCGGTTCGCGCCGTCGGCCGGTCGAGCCGTCCCCCGATCGGCTCGTCGCGGCACGAACGGCACGAACGGTGTAAGGCACGGAACGCGCACGACACGGTACGTTCCGTTTCTACCTCGTCATTGTTCGACTTCTGGCGACGAGCTGTCAACAAGAGGTGGCCGGAATCCCCCTATGCTCACCGAATGATCACATCGCCGAGTTCCGGTCGCCGCAGCGAGCGATCACGACGGGCGACGCTGGACGCGGCTCTGGAGCTGTGCTCGGAGAAGGGGTACGGCCGGGTCACCGTGGAGGCCATCGCCGCCCGCGCCGGCGTGAGCAAGAAGACCATCTACCGGTGGTGGCCGTCGAAGGGCGCCGTCCTGCTGGAGGCCTTCACCGAGGCGCTCGTCGGAGCCACGCCCTTCACGGACTCCGGGGACATCGCGGCCGACCTGCGCACCCACATCAACAGCGCCGTCCAGCTCATCTCGACAGCACCGTACGGACCGGCCTACGCGGGCATCCTCTCCGAGATGCACCACGACGACGAGCTGGCCCGGGCCGTCCGCGAGCAGCTCGTCGACCCCCGTTTCGAGGCCGCGCTGGGACGGCTGCGCAGCGCGCGGGAGCAGGGGCAGATCCCGGCCGGTGCCGACCTCCCCCTGGCGGTGGAGATGCTGTACGGCCCCGTCTACTACCGCCATGTCCTGCGCAAGCCCCCTCAGGACGAGGCGGCCGTCGCCGCTCTGGTGGCCCACGTCCTGCGGTCCCTGGGAGCGGCCCCGGGGGACGTGGACTGACGCGGGGAGCCCGTCCGGGCCTCCCCGCGCCTGTCCGGGCGGGCCCTTCCGCGCCTGCCCGGGCGGCCCGGTCTCCCTCGCGCCTGCCAGGGCAGGCCGGGGGTGTGCCGGGCGGCACCTGGGCGAAGCCGGGGGAGGGCCGGGTGGGTCCCGCCCCACCCCATCCCGCCCCACCCCTCACCTCCGGCCGAACAACCGCTCCAGGACCACCGCCACCCCGTCGTCGTCGTTCGACAGGGTGATCTCGTCCGCGGCGGCCCGCAGCTCCGGATGGGCCCCCGCCATCGCCACCCGGTGGCCCGATCGGCGGAACATCGGCAGGTCGTTCGGCATGTCGCCGAAGGCCACCGCCCCGGCCGGGTCGCGGCCCAGGATTTCGGCGGCCAGGCCGAACCCGGTCCCCTTGTCCACGCCGTGGGGCGCCAGCTCCACCGTGCCGGGACCCGCCATCGTGACGGTCGCCAGATCGCCCACGACCGCACGGGCGGCGGCGGCCAGCTCGTCGTCCGTCAGCCGCGGGTGGCGCACCAGGACCTTGATGACCGGGGCTTCCCAGAGCTCACGCCGGTGCCCGGTCCGCTGGGCCGGGAGCGTGGGGTGGGGCATCAGGTAGCCGGGCTCGATCAGGGTCCTGCCCTCGGTCCCGTCCTGGTCCACGGCGGCGAACACCGGCCCGACCTCGGCCTCGATCTTGCCGAGCGCGGTGTCGGCCAGTTCCCGGTCGAGCGTGCGCGAACTCAGCATCCGGGCGGAGCCGGCGTCGTACACCTGGGTGCCCTGCCCGCAGACCGCTAGGCCCTCGTAGGAGAGGTCGGCGAGCAGGGCGCGTATGCCGGGCACCGGCCGCCCCGTGACGATCAGATGCGGTGCGCCGGCCGATGCGGCGCGGGTCAGGGCGGTTCGGGTGCGGGCGCTCACGGTGTCGTCGGAGCGCAGGAGGGTGCCGTCCAGGTCGGTCGCGACGAGGCTGTGGGCGGGTGGGGTCGACATGGGCCCAGCGTAGGAGGCGCGGGCCCCCGGACGGACACCGCCGGCCCGAGGGCCTCTCCCCGCCTCACGGAGCGGACGGCCCGCCTGTCACTGCACGCAGAACTCGTTGCCCTCCGGGTCGAGGAGGACCTGCCACGAACCGCCCGGCTCCTCGACGCTGCGCAGCACGCTCGCCCCCAGGGACACCAGCCGCTCCACCTCCGCGTCGCGCTGCCCGGGGGGCGCGTGCACGTCCAGGTGGAGACGGTTCTTCACCGTCTTGGGCTCCGGTACGCGCTGGAAGAGCAGGCGGCGCCCCAGACCGGTGCCGCTCCCCTCCTCGTACGGGTCGTCCGGGTGCCGCACCGCGACGAGGTCGCGGAACGCGTGGCGCCCGTGGGACTCGACCACGGCCGCCCCGGGCAGGGCCCCGGCCTCCAGCAACCGGCCGATCAGGGCGCTGTTGTCCTCGACCAGGTATCCGAGGGCCTCGGCCCAGAAGTCGGCCTGGCCGTGCGGGTCGTTGGCGTCGATGACGACTTTCCAGTGCAGGGTCATGCGACCGTTCATAGCGGGTGCGCCGTCGGACCGGCAACACGATCGCCGGGAGCGGGCCGATTTACGCCGTGCGGGCGTCCGGGAGGGGGCCACGGGCCGGCGGGCAGGCGCCGCAGGCGTGTGCGTCGGCCGAGGCGAGGAGGGTCCCGGCGGCTTCGCGGACCGCCGGATCGCCGTGCCCGGCCAGCCGCTCGGCCGTCGGCCGGCCCACCAGCACGGCCGCGTGCGCGGCCCGCGTCCACTCCGGCCGGTGCGCGTGCCCGTGCGCGTGCGCGTGCGCGAGGATCGTACGCAGGAGGTCGAGCACCCCCGCGCGGTCCCTCACCGTCTCCGCGTCGGCCAGTTCCCACAGGAACGGGACGGCGGCGACGGTCGAGTCGAAGAGCGCCCCGGCGCCTATCCACCGCCCCAGGTCGCCCAGCGCGTCCCCCGCCGACTCGCCGTCGCCCCAGGCGATCCGCGACAGCAGGCCGGGGACCTGGGACGCCGACCCCTGGGCGTGACGCAGTTCGTGCCACCGGACGTGCCTCATGTCCCCCAGAAGCGTTTCCATCCCGGGCACTCGATCAGCCTTTGCGCGCGCCGTCCACCATGTCCGCGGTACCCGTCCGATCCGCCCGGGGAGCACGGTCGAGCGCGTCGAGGTACCCCAGCACCGCCGCGGTGTCGCCCGCCGTCGCGATCAGCCCGACGTGGTTGTCGGGGCGGATCACGACGACGGCGTCCTCCTCCACGCCGTACGCCGACCGTGCGTGCCCCGCGTCGTCGTGCAGTCCCGCCGGGCCGCCCGGGGAGGCGGGGGTCGCCTCCCCGGGGCCGTACACCCGGTACGCCCGCACGGTGTCCCCGTGGGCGGCGACCGCCGCCTCCAGCGCGTGCGCCGCACCCGCGCCGAAGCCGAGCACGGTGAGGTGCGGTCCGGCGAACGCGTGGAAGAGGCGGATCGGTGCGCCGGTGACCGCCTCGCGGCACGGGGCGTCGGGCGCCCGGTCGCCGGACAGCGGGCCGCCGGCCCCGGCCCTGTGTCCGGGGCGCGCGAGGGAGCTCCACCGGTAACCGCGGTCGAGACCGGCCGTCTCGGGGGTGACCGCGCTGTCCAGCCCGCCGCCCGGCTTCCTGATCGCCTCGAGCGTGGCCCGCAGCCGCTCGGAGGTGAGGTCCAGTGTCCAGGCGGCGACCGGGAGCCGCTCCTCCTCGTAGGTGTCGAGCAGCCCGGGGTGCGCCCGGCCCCGCACCACCTGTGCGAGCTTCCAGCCCAGGTTGTAGGCGTCCTGGATGCCGGTGTTCATGCCGAGGCCCCCCGCGATGGAGTGCACATGGGCGGCGTCCCCGGCGAGGAGGACCCGGCCCACCCGGTAGCGGTCGGCCATCCGCACGTTGACGCGGTACGTGGACAGCAGCGTGGCGGCGGTGAGGTGTGCGGCGGGGAGCCGGGTGTGCCGGGCGAAGAGGCGCCGGAAGCCGTCGTGGCTCGGGGCGAGCGGGCGGCCCCGGGAATCCCGCTCGGGACCCGACTGGTACCACCAGCCGGCCCGGGTGCCCGGGATCGGGCACAGCATGACGGCCCCGTCCTCGTCGAACCACTGGTGCCAGACGCCCCGGTCCAGGACGCCCGGGGTGATCTCGACGTCGCCGCAGACCATGACCTGCTCCTCGTCCGTCGCCCCGTCGAACGGGACGCGGAGCAGTTTCCGTACGGAGCTGTGGGCGCCGTCGCAGCCCACCACGTACCGTGCGGTGGCCCGGGACCCGCCGGCCAGCTCGGCGGTCACGGCGGTGGCGCCCTCCGTGAGCCCCACGACCTCGGTGCCCAGCTCGACCTCCACGCCGTAGGCCGCGAGGCGGTCGCGGAGGACCTCCTCCAGCCGCCACTGGGCGATGAGCCGCCCCCGGTCGTAGGGCGCGTCCGGCGTCGGGGAGGAGTCCGCGTACGGGTCGGTCTCGGTGACGGGGAGGCCGTCGCGGTACTTGCGCATGGGGAGCGGCGCCGATCCGGCGGCCAGGACCGCGTCGACGACGCCGAGGTCCTCCAGCACCTCCAGGGAGCGGGCGTTGGGGCCCTTGGACCGGGAACTGCGCGGATGCTCCGGCGACCTGTCCAGGACCCGTACGGCGATCCCCCGCCGGGCGAGGTCGCACGCCAGGGTCAGTCCGGTGGGGCCCGCGCCCACGATCAGTACGTCGGTCATCGCCATCTCCCAGGTTCGAGTCGTCCGGAACCAGGGAAACGTAACCAAGTAATAAAAGCAACTCGGTAACGACAGGGTGCGCCGACTCCGGCCTACCGCGGGGCGGCCGGGCCCGTGGCCGGATCCTTGGTGGACGCCGGCGACGGCGGGGTGGCGGGGTCCGTGCGCTCGTCGGCCGCGTAGGCGGAATCCGTGCCGGTCGGTGCCGTGACCTCGGCCGCCCGCACGGCCAGCCGCAGCGCCTGCGCCCTCGTGCGCCGCGCCGTGCGCAGCGCGTCCCAGGTCAGCAGCATCAACGCCACCCAGACCAGGGCGAAGCCGGCCCACCGCTCGGGCGGCATCTCCTCGTGGAAGTACAGGATGCCGAGGGTGAACTGGAAGACGGGCGCCAGGTACTGCAGCAGACCGAGCACGGACAGCGGGACCCGGATGGCCGCCGCCCCGAAGCAGACGAGCGGGATCGCGGTGACGAGACCCGTCGCCGCGAGCAGGGCGCCGTGCCCGGCCCCGCCGGCCAGGAACGTCGCGTCACCGCGTGCGCCGAGCCACAGCAGGAATCCGAGCGCGGGCACGAACAGCACGGCGGTCTCGGCGGCCAGGGACTCCAGGCCGCCCATGCCGACCTTCTTCTTCACCAGGCCGTACGTGGCGAAGGAGAACGCCAGGGTCAGCGAGATCCACGGCGGCTGCCCGTACCCGACCGCCAGGACGAGCACCGCGGCGAAGCCGGTCGCGACCGCGGCCCACTGGGCGGGCCGCAGGCGCTCGCCGAGCAGCAGGACGCCCATCGCGATCGTCACCAGGGGGTTGATGAAGTAACCGAGCGACGCCTCGACCACGTGGCCGTTGTTGACGGACCAGATGTACAGGCCCCAGTTGACCGATATGACGGCGGCGGCGGCCGTGATCAGGCCCAGCTTCCGGGGCTGCCGCACGAGCTCCCCGATCCAGGCCCAGCGGCGCAGGGCGAGCAGGGCGATCCCGACGACGCCCAGCGACCAGACCATCCGGTGGGCGAGGATCTCCACCGCCCCGGACGGCTCCAGCAGCGGCCAGAAGAGGGGGACGAGGCCCCACATCCCGTACGCCCCGACTCCGTACAGCAGGCCCGCCCGCTGTTCGTTCTTCCCCTTCACGGGTCCCTCCTGGCACTGTCCGGCGCCGGCGATCGGCCGACCGCTCGACGGTAGCGCCGGAAGGCCCCGGTGTCATACCCGTCTCACGGTAACGGTCGTGACAGGGTGGTCCGGGCATGCCTCCGGCGGCAGGCGGGGGGCGCCTCGGGGAGGGCGGATGTCCGCGCGAGGTGCCTCAGGGCGTGCCTCTCACAGGGCGGCCACCGCGGCGGCCACCGTCTCGGCCATGGGGGTCGTCGGGCGGCCGATGAGGCGGGCCAGGTCGCCGGTCGTCCCCGCGAGCAGCCCGCGCCGGACCGCCTCGTCGACGTCGACGAGGATCGCCGCGAAGTCCTCGGGGAGCCCCGCCCGGACGAGGATCTCCTGATGCGTGGCGGCGGGCACGTCGGAGTAGGTGATCTCCTTGCCGCTCGCCGCCGCCACCGCGTCGGCGTACTCCGCCAGGGACCAGGCGACGTCACCGCTCAGCTCGTACGTCGCGGCGAGGTGCCCCTCGCCGGTGAGGACCGCCGCGGCCGCGGCGGCGTAGTCGGCCCGGGTGGCGGAGGCGACCCGGCCGTCACCGGCGTTCGCCACGACGGTGCCGTGCCGCAGGACGGGGGCGAGGTTCGCCGTGTAGTTCTCGGTGTACCAGCCGTTGCGCAGGAAGGTGTACGGGAGCCCGGAGTCGAGGATCAGCCGTTCGGTCACCTTGTGTTCGGCGGCCAGCCGGAAGTCGGCGTCCGGGCCGCCCAGGACACCGGTGTACGCGAGCTGCGCGACCCCCGCGGCCCGGGCGGCCCCGATCACGGCGGTGTGCTGCGGAACCCGCCTGCCGACCTCGTTGCCGGAGATCAGCAGCACCCGGTCACCCGCCCCGAAGGCGTGGGCGAGGGTCTCCGGCCGGTCGTAGTCGGCGACGCGGAGGCGGACGCCGCGTGCGGCGAGGGCGGCGGCCCTGCCCTCGTCGCGGACGACCGCCACGACCTCCCCGGCCGGCACCGTGGCGAGCAGCCGCTCGACGACGAGACGGCCGAGCTCGCCGGTGGCTCCGGTGACAACGATGCTCATGGGGTTTCTCTCCTGTGCGCTGGTCCGTGCGGGCTTCGTGCACTCACCGTAAGTCGGGCGCTAACCAAATGAAAGTACCCACTTTGAAGTAAGGTACTGGCATGAGCGTGAGTGCGACGAGCCAGGAGGCCGCGGGCGGGGCGCCCCGCTGGGTCCCGGACGTGAACCGGCCGGTGTGCCCCTCCCGGGTGGTGCTGGAGCACGTGACCAGCCGCTGGGGGGTCCTCGCACTGGCCGCGCTGCTGGAGCGTCCGTACCGCTTCGGCGAGCTCCGGCGCACGGTGGGCGGCGTCAGCGAGAAGATGCTGGCCCAGACGCTGCGGACACTGGAGCGCGACGGTTTCGTGCACCGCGACGCCAAGCCGGTGATCCCGCCGCACGTGGACTACTCGCTGACCCCGCTCGGCCGGGAGGCCGCGGAACAGGTCTGGGGGCTGGCCCGCTGGGCGGAGCACCGGCTGGACGCGGTGGAGACGGCACGCGAGGCGTACGACGAGGCCCGGAGCTGACCGGTCGGGCCGGCTCCGGGCCTGTGGGGCGGACGTCGTGCGCGGGGGTCAGCCGACGACGGTCCAGGTGTCGCCACCCGCCAGCAGCGCGCTCAGGTCGCCCTTGCCGTGTTGCTCGATCGCGGTGTCGAGCTGGTCGGCCATCAGGGTGTCGTAGACGGGACGCTCGACGCTGCGCAGCACCCCGATGGGGGTGTGGTGCAGGGTGTCCGGGTCGGCCAGCCGCGAGAGGGCGAAGGCGGTGGTGGGGCTGGGGTTGTGGGCGTCGTGGACGAGGATCCGGGACTGGTTCTCCTCGGTCACCGTCACGACCTCCAGGTCGCCGGTCAGCGGATCCCGGACGACACCCTTGCCCCCGTCGGCCCCGAAACGGATCGGCTTGCCGTGCTCCAGGCGGATGACGGCCTCCTCGGCCCTCTCCTTGTCCTTGAGGGCGTCGAAGGCGCCGTCGTTGAAGATGTTGCAGTTCTGGTAGATCTCCACCAGTGCGGTGCCCGGATGGTCCGCGGCGGCCCGGAGCACGCTCGTGAGGTGCTTGCGGTCGGAGTCGACGGTGCGGGCCACGAAGGACGCCTCGGCCCCGATCGCCAGCGACACCGGGTTGAAGGGCGCGTCGAGCGAGCCCATGGGCGTCGACTTGGTGACCTTCCCGACCTCGGAGGTGGGACTGTACTGGCCCTTGGTGAGCCCGTAGATCCGGTTGTTGAAGAGCAGGATCTTGAGGTTGACGTTGCGGCGCAGGGCGTGGATGAGGTGGTTCCCGCCGATGGACAGGGCGTCGCCGTCACCCGTGACGACCCACACGCTCAGGTCACGGCGCGAGGTGGCCAGCCCGGTCGCGATGGAGGGCGCCCGGCCGTGGATCGAGTGCATCCCGTAGGTGTTCATGTAGTACGGGAAGCGGGACGAGCAGCCGATGC
This sequence comes from Streptomyces sp. NPDC005899, assembly GCF_040629645.1. Taxonomy (NCBI): domain Bacteria; kingdom Bacillati; phylum Actinomycetota; class Actinomycetes; order Kitasatosporales; family Streptomycetaceae; genus Streptomyces; species Streptomyces sp. NPDC005899. The sequence continues at coordinate 41,269 of NZ_JBEXWB010000020.1, forward strand.
CGGAGACGAACGTGATGTTCTCCTTGGCCAGCCCCAGCTCGGGCATGAACCCCTGCACCGCCGCCAGGACCGCGTAGTCACCGCAGCCCGGGCACCAGCGCACCTCCTGGTCGGACTTGAAGTCCTTCATGGACTGCGCACCCTCGGCTTTGGGCACCAGGTGGAGGAGTTCGTTGGCGTGGACGTCAGGCACCGTTGGCCTCCTTGAGGGCTGTGGCGAGCTGCTCGGCCTTGAAGGGCATTCCGTTGACCTGGTTGTAACTCCGCACGTCCACGAGGTACCTGGCCCTCAGCAGACTGGAGAGCTGTCCGAGGTTCATCTCCGGGACGACGACCCTGTCGTAGCGCTTCAGCACCTCCCCGAGGTTCTTCGGGAAGGGGTTGAGGTGGCGCAGGTGGGCCTGTGCGATGGTCTCGCCCGCGGCGCGCAGCCGGCGGACCGCCGCGGTGATCGGCCCGTAGGTCGAACCCCAGCCCAGGGCGAGGGTGGTCGCGCCGGCCGGGTCGTCGACCTCCAGGTCGGGCACCTCGATGCCGTCGATCTTGGCCTGGCGGGTGCGGACCATGAAGTCGTGGTTGGCCGGGTCGTAGGAGATGTTCCCGGTGCCGTCCTGCTTCTCGATCCCCCCGATCCGGTGCTCGAGCCCCGGGGTCCCCGGTACGGCCCACGGCCGTGCCAGCGTCCTGGGGTCGCGCTTGTAGGGCCAGAACACCTCCGTGCCGTCGGCGAGCTCGTGGTTGGGGCCGGTCGCGAACTGCACGCGCAGGTCGGGCAGGCTGTCGATCTCCGGGACCCGCCACGGCTCCGACCCGTTCGCCAGGTAGCCGTCGGACAGCAGGAAGACCGGCGTGCGGTAGGTCAGGGCGATCCTCGCCGCGTCCAGGGCCGCGTCGAAGCAGTCAGCCGGGGTCCTGGGCGCGATGACCGGGACGGGGGCCTCGCCGTTGCGGCCGTACATCGCCTGGAGCAGGTCCGCCTGCTCCGTCTTCGTCGGCAGGCCCGTCGAGGGGCCGCCGCGCTGGATGTCGACGATCAGCAACGGCAGCTCCAGCGAGACCGCCAGGCCGATCGTCTCCGACTTCAGCGCCACCCCGGGCCCCGAGGTCGTCGTCACCGCGAGGGACCCGCCGAACGCCGCACCGAGTGCCGCGCCGATCCCGGCGATCTCGTCCTCGGCCTGGAACGTCCGCACCCCGAAGTTCTTGTGCTTGCTCAGCTCGTGCAGGATGTCCGACGCCGGGGTGATCGGGTACGACCCCAGGTACAGGGGGAGATCCGCCTGCCGGCCCGCCGCGATGAGCCCGTAGGACAGGGCCAGGTTCCCCGAGATGTTGCGGTAGGTACCGGTCGGGAAGGCGTGCGAGGCCGGAGCGACCTCGTACGAGACGGCGAAGTCCTCGGTCGTCTCCCCGAAATTCCAGCCCGCCTTGAAAGCCGCCACGTTCGCCTCGGCGATGACCGGCTTCTTCGCGAACTTGGACCGCAGGAACTTCTCCGTGCCCTCCGTCGGACGGTTGTACATCCAGGAGAGCAGCCCGAGCGCGAACATGTTCTTCGACCGCTCGGCTTCCTTGCGGGAAAGTCCGAACTCCTTGAGGGCCTCGATCGTCAAAGTCGTCAACGGCACCGGATGCACGTTGTACGCGTCGAGCGATCCGTCTTCCAGCGGCGACACCGCATAGCCGACCTTGGCCATGGGGCGCTTCGTGAACTCGTCCGTGTTCACGATGATGTCCGCCCCGCGCGGCACGTCGGCGATATTCGCCTTCAGTGCCGCCGGATTCATCGCGACCAGCACATTCGGGGCGTCACCCGGCGTCAGGATGTCGTGGTCCGCGAAATGCAGCTGGAACGACGACACACCCGGCAGGGTTCCGGCGGGCGCCCGGATCTCGGCCGGGAAGTTCGGCAGCGTCGACAGGTCGTTCCCGAACGAAGCCGTCTCCGAGGTGAACCGGTCACCCGTCAACTGCATGCCGTCACCCGAGTCCCCCGCGAAACGGATGATCACCCGGTCCAGGCGGCGGACTTCCTTCTCCGCGGCGCCCGTCCCCTCGGCGGAGGGGACGCTGTGCTCCCCGACGACGGCCTCGCTGGCCTCATCGGTCTTTCCGGCTGGGCTACTGACCTGGCTGGTCACTGAACTGGACCTCCCTCGGGGCGGCGGCTCGGGACCGGCCGGCCCGCGGGCGGTCCGGGCCCCACCCTACTTCTGTAAGGGTCGCCTTCCTCGGACCGATCATATGGTGGACGGGAATCCAGGACATGAATTCATCCGACTCCGTCCCATTTCACAAGCCCCGGCCGACCGCCGGGACCGCCTCCCGACTCAGCCTTTCGACCTAGGCCTGCCGTTGCGGATCAGGTTCCGCATAGGGCTCCCCGTCCGGTTCCGGATCAGGCTCCCGATCGGGTTCCGGATCGGACTCCGGGCAGGGCGCCGAATGCGGCTCTCATTCATGTTTTCCCGAGGCTCGGGGTGGGTATTGCGAAGCGGCTGCGGACGGATTATCGATCATGTTCTCGCGGCGCGGCTCCGCGGGCGCGGCGGCCGCTCGGGTTCCGGATCACGCCCGGTCGACCATGCCGTTCCCGTGACGCGTCAGGAGTTGAGATAGGTGAGGACCGCGAGCACACGCCGGTGGTCCCCGTCGCTGGGGGACAGGCCGAGCTTCATGAAGATGTTGCTGACGTGCTTCTCCACGGCCCCGTCACTGACCACCAGCTGCTTGGCGACCGCCGAATTCGTCCGGCCCTCCGCCATCAGGCCGAGGACCTCCCGCTCGCGCGGCGTGAGCCCGGCCAGTACGTCCTGCTTGCGGCTGCGGCCCAGCAGCTGGGCCACCACCTCGGGGTCCAGCGCGGTCCCGCCCTGGGCCACCCGCACCACGGCGTCGACGAACTCCCTGACCTCGGCCACCCGGTCCTTGAGCAGGTAGCCGACGCCCCGGCTGCTGCCCGCCAGCAACTCGGTGGCGTACTGCTCCTCGACGTACTGGGAGAGCACCAGCACGCCGATGTCCGGATACTCCTTGCGCAGCCGTACCGCGGCCCGCACACCCTCGTCGGTGTGGGTCGGCGGCATCCGCACATCCGCGACGACGACGTCCGGGAGCGCGTCCAGCGCGGCGAGGTCACCCACCGTCCTGATCAGCGCCTCGGCATCCCCCACCCCCGCCACGACGTCGTGCCCCAGGTCGGTCAGCAACCGGGTCAGCCCCTCCCGGAGCAGTACCGAATCCTCGGCGATGACGACCCGCACCCTGTCCTCCACGACGGTTGTGTCCCCCACTGTCGGTCCCGCTCCGCGCACGCCGCTCGGCGCGGCGCCCCTGCTTTCCCCCAGCATCCCAGCATCCCTGCGCGCACGGGCCCCGCCCCGCGGATTCCCGCCGGCGCCCCGCCGGGGAACGTGCCGCAGTGCCCCGGCGGCCATGGG
>NZ_JBEXWB010000021.1:0-43350 GCF_040629645.1 Streptomyces sp. NPDC005899
GACCATGACCGGTCCCGGGCGGCGCCGCGGCCGTTGCGTCACCGGCCGTCATGGACGGGCCCGCTGCCGTACCGTCACCGGTCACCACGGACGCGCGTCCCGCACCTGTGGGCCGAAGTCGCGCTCCCTGGCCGGTGTCTGTCGGCGGATCCGCTCGAGGAGGGCTTCCGGAGTGGCGTTCGGCGACGGAATGGACACGGTATAGCGGCAGGTGGATGTACGTTCTCGCAGCGGTCCGAACTCGGTTGACCGCATCCTTATCTGTGCTTTATGTTCCGCTGTGCTTGGCCGAAAGTGTGTGCGCCCCGATCGGGGGCGCCAGGGGAGGGAAGCACAGTGAACTGGTACCTGAACGTACTCAAGAACTACGCGGGATTCAGCGGGCGGGCGCGCCGCAAGGAGTACTGGATGTTCGTACTCTTCAACGCCATCGTGGCCGCGGTGCTGGTCGGCATCGGCGCCGCCCTCGAGACCCAGATCCCGTACATCATCTACATGGTGGCTGTGCTGATCCCGACGCTCGCCGTCGTCGTCCGCCGTCTGCACGACACGGGCCGCTCGGGCTGGTGGTTCTTCATCACGTTCGTCCCGCTCGTGGGCGGCATCATCCTGCTCGTCTTCATGTGCACCGAGGGTGCGCGCACGGCGAACGAGTACGGCGCCGACCCGAAGCTGGTTCCGCAGGGGGTCTGATGGCGTGCTCCGTGAGGAGCTTCACCACCTGGTGACGCGGAGGCCGGGGCGGCGACGAGCCGCCCCGGCCTCCGTCGTTCCGGGAGCCGTGCGCCATCTGCCGGGAGGCCGGCGCCCGTCACTCCGGCTGGTGCTCGGGGCCGCCGAAGTCAGGGCTGGTGAAGTCGGGGCTGGTGAAGGTCGGCCGCGGCCCGGCGGCGGGGCCGTCCCGCGGACCGGAGAAGTCCGGCCGGCTGTAACCGATCTTCGGCATGCGGTTGGCCGAGCGGTGCGGAGTCCGCGCGGCCGGTCCGGCCGTCGGGTCGGCCAGGGCGTCCCGGAGGAAGGGCAGGATGCCGCGTTCCAGCAGGGCGTGGCGCCAGGCCTCCCGGGCGCGGGCCACCTCCTCCGGCAGTTCGTCGCCCTCGCCGGGAGCCGGCAGCGCCGTGGCGCCGTTGCGCAGGGCGGTGACGAGCAGTCCGGCGGCGGCGACCAGGATGGCCGCCGCCGCGGCGGCGGCGAAGAACCATCCCGCGGTCACCATGGTCGAGGCGAAGGCCAGTGAGGGACTGATGGCCTTCAGGACGTAGCCGACCAGCAGGAATATCGCGGCGGCCGCTCCCGTGAGCACGGGAGCCAGCGCGGCGATCACCGCCAGGGTCCCGGCGCCCGTCCGGTCGGGCCCGCCGGGCGGCGGATCCGCGTCCGCGGCCTCGGCGGCAGGCCCGCGGAGCTCGCTGCGGGCCTTCACGTAGTGGTCGTACTCGGTGGCCGCCGCCGAGGTGATCAGTACGGTCGCGTCGAGGGCCATCGTCCGCAGCTGTTCCGCGTTCAGCCGGTCCCCGACCCCGTCCAGATCGGGGCGTTCGTGCGCATGGCGCAGGGCGTCGGCGAGGATCCGCTCGTACTCGGGCCTGTCCTCGGCGAGCAGGTGCGGAGCGCTGTTCATGTGCATCCCCCGATACTCCGTAGGGCCTGATCGACCGCACGGGGGCGGGTGATCGGGCGGAAACGGAGGAGAGCCTGCTACTGATACGCCGATGGTAGAGCGACTACGCCACGGGGTGACAGAGGGTTTCCGGAAATAGGCCCAGCAGCCTGCGGCGTCGGGTAGCGGGGCGCCTTCCCCGGCAGGGGTCAGTCACGCAGGGGGAGTTGGACGACGAGGAGCTTCCCGGCCATGGTCACTCCGCCGTCCATGGCGATGGCCAGTCCCTCCGCGTACACGTGCGGGCCGTCGACCACGGTGCGCCGGCTGTCCTCGCCGTCCTCCGACCCGACCTCGCCGAGCAGGTACGGAATCGGGCTGTGACCATGCACGATCCGACGGCCGCCGTAGGTGGACATCAGCTCGCGCACGGCCTGCGCCCCGCCCTCGTCCCGGAAGGCGAACCGCTTGGTGAGCTTGCGGAACAGGTCCCAGCACTCGTCGGCGTCGTGACGGGTGAGGATGGCGTGCACGGTGTCGTTGACGTCCTCGATGGTGGATCCGTAGTCGAGGTAGGCCGTCGTGTCGGAGTGCATGAGCAGGTGGCCGTCCTCCTCGACGACCGCGTCCAGACGCGCCATCCACTGCAGATGGACGTCCTGAAGCCGTTCCATGTCGCACTTCTGCCCGCCGTTGAGCAGCCAGGCGGCCTGGAAGGTGGCGGTTCCGGCACCCGAGTTGACCGGGGTGTCACCGAACCTCTTCGCACCGATGAGCAGGAGTTCGTGGTTGCCCATGAGGGCCTTGCAGTACCCGCCGGCGGCCGCGGCCTCCGCGGAGAGCCGCATGACGAGGTCGATGACCCCGATGCCGTCGGGCCCGCGGTCGGTGAAGTCGCCGAGGAACCACAACCGCGCGTTGCCGGCGGACCAGTGGCCGTCGGCGTCGACGAGGCCCTGTTCGGCGAGCGCGGCCAGCAGTTCGTCCAGATACCCGTGTACGTCGCCCACGACGTACAGCGGACCGCGTTCGGTGTCGGCGGCCGGGTGCGGCTCGGCGGCGTGCTGCACCTGGAGGGTGTCGCCGCGGTTGATCACGGGGAGGTCGCGCTCGGTCGGGGTGTACCCCTCCGGCAGCTCGTCACCCGCCATGGCGTTGCCGGGATGCGGCAGGGGCACGGGCGCCTGCGCATACGGCGGTACGCGGAAGTCACGCAACGTCGCTGTCCGCACCACGGGTTCCTGACCGGCCCCCTGAGTCATCGACCCCTCCACCACCGTCGCGCCGCCGTACACCTGACGGGCCCTGCCTGGTAGAGGTGGTCCGCGGTGTCGTGCGCCCATCATAGGAATGCGGATCGTGCTGTGTGACGCACCAGGGGTGGTGAATCCGGGCGTACACGTGGTTCCCCGGCCGTTTGGTCCGGATTGAGACGTTCAGTCCCCGGCAGGTGACCGAGGAGGGCTGACCGTGGTGCGGGGTGGACGCCGCTGCGAGGACGTCCGCACGATGAGCTCCGTCGGTATCACCCGCTCCAGCGGACCGTCGTGTTCGACGCCCTCGATGGCGTCGATGAGGAGCTGGACGACCGCCGTGCCGATTCTGCGCGGCTTGAGCGAGAGCGTCGTGATGGGCGGCTCGGTGGTCGCGTAGACGGTCGACTCGCTGCAGCAGACCAGCAGCAGGTCCTCCGGGACCCGTAAGCCGTAGCGGCGGGCCGCGGCGAGCAGATCGGTGCCGTTGGGGTCGAACAGGCCGTACACGGCGTCGGGGCGGTCGGGCCGGGCGAGGAGGCGGTCGGCGGCGACGGCGCCCGCGCAGGGGTCGTGGGCCGGGTAGGACTCGTAGACCGGGTCCTGTCCGACCCGCTCGCACCAGTGGAGGTAGGCGGTGGTGGAGAGGCGGGTGTACGTGTCGGTGGTGGTGCCGGTCAGCAGGCCGATGCGGCGGGCACCGGCGGCCGCCAGGTGGTCCAGCAGGTCGAGGACGGCGGCGCGGTGATCGTTGTCGACCCAGGCCGTGACGGGCAGCGTCCCCGCGGGGCGGCCGTCCGACACGACCGGCAGCCCCTGGCGTACGAGCTCGGTGACCACCGGGTCCTGGTCCGAGGGGTCGATGACCACGGTGCCGTCGAGGGCGACGTTGGACCAGACGTCGTGCCGGGAGGTCGCGGGCAGGATGACGAGGGCGTACCCCCGGGCGAGCGCCGCCGAGGTGGCGGCCCTGGCCATCTCCGCGAAGTACGCGAACTCGGTGAAGGTGAAAGGTTCATCCCCGTACGTGGTCACGGTCAGGCCGATCAGCCCCGACCTGCCGGTACGGAGGGTTCTGGCCGCGGCGGACGGGCGGTAGCCCAGCCGTTCGGCGACCTCGCGGACATGGCGGCGGGTGGAGTCCGGGAGCCTGCCCTTGCCGTTGAGCGCGTCGGAGACGGTCGTGATGGAGACGCCGGCCGCCGCGGCTACGTCCCGGATGCCCGCGCGTCCCGGCCGACCGCTGCGCCGGGGCGTCTCTGTCCGGCTCACCTGGTGCTTCCCTGCTGCTGTCATGGCGAGCCGATAGTAGGGCTCAGAGGGCGGGTCGGGCCGGACGCATATGCACACGTGCGCAGGCGTGTTTCTGCAAGGCGAATACGATCCTGCGCCTTCTTTACGTAGGCATATGAGGCCATACTCCTTGCGATGGCCTCTTCGGGTGCGCGACTGCCCGCCGAACGGCCACGGTGCGGAAGAGGTCCCAACTCACCTGTTCGGGGGATGCGCGCCACGGCGTGAGCCACCGGCGTGCGCGGGAGGAGCCGACGCTCCCCTCGGCAGGCCGTCAGGTGCTGGCGCGTGCGGCGGGTCCGGATCGGCGGTGTCCGGCGGCTCCCCGGGTGGCGGGCCGGATCGGGGCGTCCGGCGGCTTCCGGCCGGCGGCACCCGGGGAGCGCGGGCGGCCCGGCAGGGGACGATTCGGGCCGGGCCATTCGCAGCGCGGCCCAATCCTCATAAGGTGAGCAGTATTGATGTGAACGGATGGTCGAGGAGGACCTGCGGTGAGCGAGACGAGCCCCAAGCTGCGCGCCGAGCTGGACGGCGTCCCTGTGTACGTACCGGGGAAGCCGGCGGCGGCCGACGGTCCCGTGGCCTTCAAGCTGTCCTCCAACGAGAACCCGTACCCCCCGCTTCCGGGCGTGATGGAGTCGGCGCTCGCCGCGGCCGCCCACTTCAACAGGTATCCGGACATGGCCTGCACGGGTCTCATGCACGAACTGGCCGACCGCTTCGGTGTGCCGCTCTCGCACCTGGCCACCGGCACCGGCTCGGTCGGGGTGGCGCAGCAGCTGCTCCAGGCGACCTCGGGCCCCGGTGACGAGGTCATCTACGCCTGGCGCTCGTTCGAGGCCTACCCGATCATCACCCAGGTCAGCGGAGCCACGTCGGTCAAGGTGCCACTGACCGGAGGAGACGTGCACGACCTCGACGCCATGGCCGGCGCCGTCACCGACCGCACGCGGCTGATCTTCGTCTGCAACCCGAACAACCCGACCGGGACGGTGGTGCGCAGGGCGGAGCTGGAGCGGTTCCTGGACCGGGTGCCCGGGGACGTGCTGGTGGTCCTCGACGAGGCGTACAAGGAGTTCGTCCGGGACCCGGAGGTGCCGGACGGCATCGAGATCTACCGGGACCGGCCGAACGTGGCGGTGCTCAGGACCTTCTCCAAGGCGTACGGGCTGGCAGGCCTGCGGGTCGGCTTCGCGGTGGCGCACGAGCCGGTGGCGGAGGCCCTGCGCAAGACGGCGGTGCCCTTCGGTGTCAGCCAGGTCGCCCAGGACGCGGCGGTGGCTTCGCTGCGCCGGGAGGACGAGCTGCTGGGGCGGGTCGGATCGCTGGTCTGCGAGCGCCTTCGTGTCCACGAGGCATTGGCGGGGCAGGGCTGGACCGTCCCCGAGTCCCAGGCGAACTTCGTCTGGCTGCGACTCGGGGACCGTACGTCGGACTTCGCCGCGGTGTGTGAGCGGGCGGGTGTCGTGATCCGGCCGTTCGCGGGTGAGGGGGTCCGGGTCACGATCGGGGAGTCCGAGGCGAACGACGTCTTCCTGAAGGTGGCGGAGTCCTACCGGGCGGGTCTGCGGGCGCGGTAGCAGGGGCGGCCTCGCACCCGTACGCCCACCGGTGGCCCCCGATCTCGACGCCCGAGGTCGGGGGCCACCGGCATGCGGTGGTGCCGACCGTGTCCGGAAGTCGATGACGTCGCCCGCGCGGCGGGAACCCGCAGCCCTGCGGCCCCTGCTTCCGTGCCGGCCGCGGTGTGGCGGTACGGCTTCCCGCCTGGTGTCCGTCCGAAAACGACCCCCCCTCGACGTGATCGAAAGTTCGTGCGCCATAATTGCTTGTGAATGTGAACGCGTTCACAAGCGCGTCCCGTTTCTCCCATGATCGGTGGGATTGGACGGGCGGGCTGCGGCTGTGAGCACGGCGACGCAAGGAGAAGAGGGCGTGAACCTAGCTCTGGCACCAGAGACTCTGGCGCGATGGCAGTTCGGCATCACCACCGTCTACCACTTCCTGTTCGTCCCACTGACGATTTCCCTCGCAGCGCTGACGGCCGGCCTGCAGACCGCCTGGGTGCGCACGGACAACGAGAAGTACCTCAGGGCCACGAAGTTCTGGGGCAAGCTGTTCCTGATCAACATCGCCATGGGTGTGGTCACCGGGATCGTGCAGGAGTTCCAGTTCGGCATGAACTGGTCCGACTACTCGCGTTTCGTCGGCGACGTCTTCGGTGCCCCGCTCGCCTTCGAGGCGCTGATCGCGTTCTTCTTCGAGTCCACCTTCATCGGGCTGTGGATCTTCGGCTGGGACAAGCTGCCGAAGAAGATCCACCTCGCCTGCATATGGATGGTCTCCATCGGCACCATCCTGTCGACGTTCTTCATCCTGGCGGCCAACTCCTGGATGCAGCACCCGGTCGGCTACCGCATCAACGAGGAGCGCGGCCGTGCCGAGCTCACCGACTTCTGGCACGTGCTCACCCAGAACACGGCGCTCGCCCAGTTCTTCCACACGATCACGGCTGCCTTCCTCGTCGGAGGCGCCTTCATGGTGGGCATCGCCGCCTTCCACCTGGCACGCCGGAAGCACATCCGCGTGATGAGGACATCGCTCCGGCTGGGACTGGTCACCGTGGTGGTCGCGGGACTGCTCACCGCCGTCAGCGGTGACGTGCTCGGCAAGGTCATGTTCAAGCAGCAGCCCATGAAGATGGCGGCGGCCGAGGCCCTGTGGGAGGGCGAGCACGGTGCGCCCTTCTCCCTCTTCGCGGTGGGGGACGTCGCCGAGGGGCACAACACCGTCGAGGTGTCGATCCCCGGAGTCCTGTCCTTCCTCGCGGACGACACCTTCACCTCCTACATCCCCGGCATCAACGACATCAACAAGGCGGAGCAGGAGAAGTACGGCCCGGGCGACTACCGGCCCAACATCCCGGTCGCCTTCTGGAGCTTCCGCTGGATGATCGGGTTCGGGATGGCGTCCCTGACGCTCGGCATGCTGGGCCTGTGGCTGACGCGCAGGAGGTTCATGCTCCCGCCGGCCCTGCGCACCGGTGAGGACGAGGTGCCTCACCTGGTGCTCTTCCGGAACAAGGCACTGAGCGCGAAGTTCACCAAGCTGTACTGGATCACCGCCCTCTGGACCATGCTCTTCCCGCTGATCGCGAACTCGTGGGGCTGGATCTTCACCGAGATGGGCCGCCAGCCCTGGGTGGTCTACGGGGTGTTCCAGACCCGGGACGCGGTGTCCCCCGGCGTCTCCCAGGGAGAGGTCATCACCTCGTTGCTCGTGTTCACCGCGCTGTACGCGGTGCTCGCCGTGATCGAGGTGCGGCTGCTCCTGAAGTACGTCAAGGCCGGGCCGCCCGAGCTCACCGAGGCGGACCTCGACCCGCCCACCAGGATCGGCGGCCACGACCAGGACGCCGACCGGCCGATGGCCTTCTCCTACTGAGAGCAGCGGAGCTGAGAGATGGAACTCCACGACGTCTGGTTCGTGCTCATAGCCGTCCTGTGGACCGGCTACTTCTTCCTGGAGGGATTCGACTTCGGCATCGGTGTCCTCACCAAGCTGCTGGCTCGCGACCGCAAGGAGCGAAGGGTCCTGATCAACACGATCGGGCCCGTCTGGGACGGCAACGAGGTGTGGCTGCTCAGCGCCGGCGGTGCCACCTTCGCGGCCTTCCCGGAGTGGTACGCCACCCTCTTCTCCGGCTTCTACCTGCCGCTGCTGCTCATCCTCCTCTGCCTCATCGTGCGCGGTGTGGCCTTCGAGTACCGCGCCAAGCGGCCCGAGGAGCGCTGGCAGACCAACTGGGAGCACGCCATCTTCTGGACCTCGCTCCTGCCGGCCGTGCTCTGGGGTGTGGCCTTCGGCAACATCGTCCGTGGCGTGAAGATCGATGCCGGTATGGAGTACGTCGGCACCGTAGGGGACCTGCTCAACCCGTACGCCCTGCTGGGCGGCCTGGTCACGCTGTCCCTGTTCACCTTCCACGGAGCGGTGTTCGCCGCGCTCAAGACGGTCGGGGACATCCGGCGGCGGGCGCGCGGACTGGCGTTGAGGCTCGGGCCCGTGGCGGCGGTCCTCGCGCTCGGCTTCCTGCTGTGGACCCAGGCCGAACGCGGTGACGGCGGGAGCCTGGTGGCACTGGTCGTCGCCGCCGTGTCGCTGGTGGCGGCGGTCGTCGCCATCGCGGTGGGCCGTGAGGGCTGGTCCTTCGCGTGGTCCGGTCTGACCATCGCGGCGGCGGTCGCCATGCTCTTCCTCACGCTGTTCCCGAACGTCATGCCGTCCTCGCTGAACGACGCCTGGAACCTCACGGTCACCAACGCGTCGTCGAGTCCCTACACCCTCAGGATCATGACGTGGTGCGCGGGCGTCGCCACCCCCGTGGTGCTGCTGTACCAGGGGTGGACGTACTGGGTGTTCCGCAAGCGCATCGGTACGCAGCACATAGCCGACGCCCACGCCACCCACTGAGGCGGATCGACGCCATGAGTGCCACGGGGAGCTGTTTCACGTGAAACCGATCGACCCGCGCCTGCTCCGTCACGCGCGAGCCACCCGTTTCTTCCTGATGGCCGTGGTGGCTCTCGGCCTGGCCGGAGCGGCCCTGGTGATCGCTCAGGCGATGCTGGTCGCCGACGTGGTGGTCGGCGGGTTCGAGGACGGGCTGACCGTCAACGGGCTCCGTACCCCCCTGGTGCTGCTGGCCGCGGTGGCGCTGGGACGGGCTCTGGTGGCCTGGCTGACCGAACTCGCCGCGTACCGGGCGAGTGCCGCCGTCAAGTCCGAACTGCGCGGGCGGCTCGTCGCGCATGCCACCGGTCTGGGGCCCGACTGGCTCGGCACCCAGCGCACCGGGTCGCTGGTGGCTCTGGCCACTCGAGGCGTCGACGCCCTGGACGACTACTTCTCCCGCTACCTCCCGCAGCTCGGGCTCGCGGTCGTCGTGCCGGTGGCCGTCCTGGCCAGGATCGTCACCGAGGACTGGGTTTCGGCGGCGATCATCGTCGTCACCCTGCCCCTGATCCCGCTCTTCATGGTCCTCATCGGCTGGGCCACCCAGTCCCGGATGGACCGTCAGTGGCACCTGCTGTCGCGGTTGTCGGGTCACTTCCTCGACGTGGTCGCGGGGCTCCCCACCCTGAAGGTGTTCGGGCGTGCCAAGGCACAGGCGGAGTCCATCCGCACGATCACCTCGCAGTACCGCAGGGCCACGCTGAAGACCCTCCGGATCGCGTTCCTGTCCTCCTTCGCCCTCGAACTGCTCGCCACCCTCTCCGTCGCGCTGGTCGCCGTCACGATCGGCATGCGGCTCGTCCACGGCGAGCTCGACCTCTACACGGGACTGGTCGTCCTGATCCTGGCACCCGAGGCGTACCTGCCGATCCGCCAGGTCGGGGCGCAGTACCACGCCGCGGCAGAGGGGCTCTCGGCGGCCGAGGAGATCTTCGCCGTACTGGAGACCGAGCCCAGGGCGGCCGGTACCGGGGAGCCGCCGGCGCGGCTGCGACTGGAACTGGAGGATGTGACGGTCAGGCACCCGGGCCGCCTCGCGCCTTCGCTGGACGCGGCCTCCCTGGTGGTGGAGCCGGGTGAGACGGTCGCACTGGTGGGACCCAGCGGGGTCGGCAAGTCCACGTTGCTGGACGTCATCCTGGGCTTCGCCGTGCCGGACGGCGGGCGGGTGCGGGTCGGCGGTACCGATCTCGGCGACCTCTCCCCCGAACGCTGGCGCGAGCGGATCGCGTGGGTGCCGCAACGCCCCCACCTCTTCGCGGGGACCATCGCGGACAACGTACGGCTCGCCCGCCCCGAGGCGGACGACGACGCGATCGCGACGGCTCTCCGGCAGGCCGGTGCCTCCGACTTCGTGGCCGCCCTCCCGGACGGTACGGCAACGGTGCTGGGCGAGGACGGGGCCGGGCTCTCCGCCGGACAGCGGCAGCGCCTGGCGCTGGCCCGGGCCTTCCTCGCCGACCGGCCGCTCCTCCTGCTCGACGAACCGACGGCGAGCCTGGACGGCGAGACGGAGGCGGGCATCGTCGAGGCGGTGCGGCGGCTGGCGGCGGGGCGCACCGTCCTGCTCGTCGTGCACCGTCCGGCACTGCTGGCCGTCGCCGACCGGGTGGTGTCGTTGAAGCCCCGTGAAGCCGGGGCCGAGCCGGCCGGGACGGTCGCGACCGCGCCGATCGATCCCGCCCGGCGGACGGCTCGGTCCGTACCGGCTCCGGACGAGCCGACGGACACGGGCGAGCACAGCGCCTTCCTGGTCACGGGCACGGGCACGGGCGCGGGCCACCGGGTCCTCGCACGCGTCCGTGCGGCGGCCGGAGCACAGCACGGGAAGCTCGGCCTGGCCCTGCTGCTGGGCAGCCTGGCCGTGGGGTCGTCCGTCGGTCTCCTGGCCGTCTCCGGATGGCTGATCTCCCGGGCCTCGGAGCAGCCGCCGGTGCTCCACCTGATGGTGGCCGTCACCGCGACCCGTGCCTTCGGCATGGGCCGGGCGGTGTTCCGGTACGCCGAGCGGCTCCTCTCCCACGACGTGGTCCTCAGGATGCTCGCCGAACTCAGGGTCGCCGTCTACCGCGGGCTCGAACGCGTCGCGCCCGCCGGACTGCGGACCACACGGCGCGGCGACCTGCTGTCCAGGCTCGTCTCCGACGTGGACGCGCTGCAGGACTACTGGCTGCGCTGGCTGCTGCCCGTGGGCACGGCGCTCCTGGTGGGGGCGGGGGCCGTCGGGTTCACCGGCTGGCTGCTCCCCCAGGCAGGGATCGTCCTCGCGGTGGGGCTGCTCCTCGCGGGAGTGGGTGTGCCCCTGGTGAGCGGTGCCTGTGCCCGGCACACGGAGCGCCGGCTGTCGCCCGCACGGGCCGCGCTGGCGGTCCGGGTCGCGGACCTCCTGGACGGCACGGCGGAACTGATCGTGGCGGGTGCCCTGCCCGCGCGGAAGGAACGGGTGCGGGAGGCCGACGCCGTCCTGACCAGGACCGCGTCCCGCGCCGCGACCGCTACCGCCCTCGGTGGGGGGCTGTCGGCGCTGATCTGCGGGCTCACCGTGGTGGGCGCTGCGGTCGCCGCCCTTCCGGCCGTGCACGACGGACGGCTGGCGGGCGTGGCGCTCGCCGTCGTGGTCCTCACTCCGCTCGCGGCCTTCGAAGCCGTGAGCGGCCTGCCGCTCGCGGCGCAGTACCGGCGACGGGTGAGGCGAAGCGCCGAGCGGGTCCACGAGGTACTGGACGCTCCCGTGCAGGTGCGGGAGCCCGCCGCACCGGCTGCCGCTCCGGGCCGTCCGTTCCCGCTCGTGGTGACTGGGCTGTCGGCCCGGTACGAGGGCGCGGAGCGTGACGCCCTGCGCGGCGTCGATCTGACCCTGCTGCCCGGCAGGAGGGTGGCCGTCGTCGGACCGTCCGGTTCGGGGAAGACGACGCTCGCCCAGGTCCTGCTCCGCTTCCTGGACGCCCGGGAGGGGAGCTACCGCCTGGCGGGTGTCGAGGCGGCGGATCTGGACGGGGACGCGGTGCGCCGGTTCGTCGGTCTGTGCGCCCAGGACGCCCACGTCTTCGACAGTTCCATCCGCGAGAACCTGAGGCTCGCCCGCACCGGGGCGACGGACGAGCAGCTGTGGGACGCCCTGGCCGGGGCCATGCTCCAGGACTGGGTGCGGTCGCTGCCGGACGGCCTCGACGCCCTGGTGGGTGAACACGGGGCCCGGCTCTCCGGAGGCCAGCGGCAGCGGCTCGCGCTGGCCCGCGCCCTCCTGGCCGACTTCCCCGTGCTCGTACTGGACGAGCCCGCCGAACACCTCGACCTGGCGACGGCCGACTCCCTGACCGCGGACCTGCTGGCAGCCACCAGGGGTCGCACCACCGTGCTGATCACGCACCGGCTGGCCGGTCTCGATGCGGTGGACGAGGTGCTGGTACTGGACGGGGGCAGCGTGGTGCAACGGGGTACGTACGCCGCCCTCGCCGCCCAGGACGGGCCGTTGCGGCGCATGCTGGACCGTGAGCGGGAACCCTCCGGCGGCGGACCGGGCGGACCGGGGGCGGGGGGTGGCCCGGCGGTGGTACAGGACCGGGACCAGGGCTCCGTCGCCGTGGGCACGCTGCCCTCCTCGGCGGTGCGGTCATGAGGTGACGGACGCAGAGCCGACTTTCCGGGCCGAGGGCCCCTCACTACGCTCGCTGTATGCGCGAGGAGCACGGACACGAGCCGCCGGGAGAGGGTGAGCGGCCTCCCGGCCGTCGCCCGGGCCGGCGGTCTGCCGCTCCCCGCCCGGGCGAGCGGGCCGCACCGACCGAGCGCGTACCGGGCCTGCTCGAGGCCTCGACGTCCGCGGGTGCGGCCCTCGGTCTGCACTCCGTCCTCCGGCGCATCTGCGCGACGGCGGCCGAGCTCACCCGGGCCCGGTACGCCGCCCTCGGCGTCCTGGACGACTCCGCCGACGGACTCGCCGACCTCGTGACCCACGGAGTCCCCGAGGAGATCACCCGCACGATCGACCGCCGGCCCGACGGACGTACGGGCCTCCTCGGCGCAGCACCGCAGGACTCCGTCCCGGCCCGGCTGGTCGCGCTGACGGCCGACCCGGACCTCACCGATTTCCCACCCGATCGACCGGCGGCGCGGACCTTCCTCGGGGTCCCGCTCCGGGTCGAGCGGGAGGTCTTCGGGAAGCTGTGCGTGGCGGAGAGGGACGACGGAGGGGCGTTCGGCGACGACGCACTGCACATGTTGCGGGTACTGGCCACGGAGGCCGGGATCGCCGTGGGGCACGCACGGCTGCACGAAGCGACGCGGGAACGTGAACGGTGGATCGAGGGCTCGGTCGCCGTCACCACGGCGCTGCTCTCGGGCGGGGACGCGGACGACGCGCTGACCGTCGTCGCGGAGCAGGCCCGCCGGCTGGCCGACGCCGCCGCCGGAATCGTGCTGCTCCCGGCGGAGGGCGGCGGTCTGGAGATCGTCGCCGTCGCGGGGGAGACGCCGTCCGCTTCCCTGGGGGTAACCATCGGGCCAGGGAGCCCCGTCGTGGCGGCGCTCCTCGCTGGTGAGACGGTCTTCGTCGACGACCCGGTCACGGACACCCGCGTGGTCACCCGGCTGGCCGACCAGTTCGGCCCGCACATGCTGCTGCCCCTGCGCAGCGGGGGGCGGGTGCTCGGCGCACTCGCCCTGCCGCGCGCACGGGGAGGCCGGCCGTTCACCCAGGCGGAGCGGGCACTGGCCAGCCAGTTCGCCGCCCAGGCCGCGCTGGCGTTGAAGCTGGCCGAATCGCAGCGGGACCGGCAACGGCTCGCCGTGTACGAGGACCGGGACCGGATCGCCCGCGACCTCCATGACCTGGTGATCCAGCGCCTGTTCGCCACGGGGATGACGTTGGAGCGTGCTCAGCGCCGCTCGACGGTTCCGGCCGTGCGGGCCGGGGTGGGCAGGGCCGTCGACGAACTGGACGTCACCATCCAGGAGATTCGCACGGCCGTCTTCGCCCTGCAGCCGGAGCAGGCCGAGGCACCCTCGGGGCTGCGGACCCGGGTGCTGCGGGAGATCAATCTGGCCGCGGTCCCCCTGGGCTTCCGACCGACGCACCGGTTCACCGGCCCCGTCGACACACTCGTCGGGGAGTCGGCGGGCAAGAACCTCATCGCCGCTCTGCGCGAGGCCCTGTCCAACACCTTCCGGCACGCCGCGGCCTCGCGCGTCGAGGTGAGCGTGGACGCGACCGCCGTCCTGGAGGACGGCCGGGAGGCGGTACGGCTGTCCGTCGCCGACGACGGCGTCGGGATCCCGGACAGCGGGAGGCGCAGCGGACTGCGCAACCTGGCACGGCGGGCCGAATCACTGGGCGGATCCAGCTGGTTCGGGCCGGGGACGGGCGGGGACGGCGGCGGTACGACGCTGGTCTGGCAGGTCCCGCTCTGAGGTGACGCACCGGACGCGACGCGACGTGACGCGGGCCCACCAGGCATCTACGTGACCTCGCGCCCCGCCATGGAGGACGGTGCGGGCGGACGGCACCTGACTCGGGCGCCGCCGCTTGGCTTCGGCGGGTGACCCAGGCGGGTGACCCGAGCCGACGACCCGAGCCGATGACCAGGGGTGCGCGACTCGGGTGGCCGGCTCTGCCGGGAGGCGCCGGCGGAGGGTTTCAGCGGGTGGCGAGGATGCGCTCGATGACGACAGCGACACCGTCCTCGTCGTTGGTGAGCGTCACGCCGGAAGCCGCGGCCACGGCGGCCGGATGGGCGTTGCCCATGGCGAAGGAGGTGCCGGCCCACGTCAGCATCTCCACGTCGTTGGGCATGTCCCCGAAGGCCACCACCTGCTCCGCGGTGATGCCGCGCTCGGCGCAGCAGGCGGCGAGCGTGCCGGCCTTCGACACGCCGTGACCGCTGATCTCCAGCAGGGCGGTGGGGCTGGAGCGGGTGAACGAGGCGCGGTCTCCCGCGGCTTCGCGGGCCAGGGACAGGAAGGTGTCGGGAGCCAGTTCGAGGTGGTGGGCGAGGACCTTCAACACCGGGGCGCCGGTGCCGGGAGCCTCCTCGTGGAGCAGTTTCTCCGCCACGGCGACGGTGGCGCCCGGGTCCAGGTGGAACGGCGGATAGGCCGGCTCGTAGTGGATGCCGGTGGTCAGCTCGACGGCGAACGACGTGCCGGGGGCCGCCTCGCGCAGGAGGCGGACCACGTCCAGGGCCACGGCACGGTCCAGGGGGTGGACCTCGAGCAGCCGGCCGTCCGCGTGCAGATCGGCCACGGCGGCGCCGTTCGCGCAGATCGCGATGCCGTGGCCGTGCACGTGGGCGCTGACGACGTCCATCCAGCGGGCGGGCCGGCCGGTCACGAAGAAGACGTCGATCCCCGCTTCCTCGGCCGCTGCGAGGGCGGCGACCGTGCGGTCCGACAGGGTTTTGTCGTCGCGCAGCAGGGTGCCGTCCAGGTCGGTGGCGATCAGCCGGGTCACGGCAGGCAGAGGCGTATCGGTCGCTGAGGTCACCCCGTCATTCTCCCGCACAGGGGTGCACGGTCGTGCGGAGGGGCGCACATATGAGTCCGCGCGCCCCTGAGCGGCGTGCATGTCTGCGGCATATGCCCGTCGCCTGCTGTCCCGGCCTGCACGGGGTTCGCCACGCCCCGGTGGCGGGGGCTCAGCCGAGTTGGGCGAGGCCTTCGGTGGCGATGCGTTCGAAGACCGCGCTGTCCGCCGCGAAATCGGAGTCGGGGATCGGCCAGTGGAGGACGATCTCCGTGAATCCGAGCTCGCGATGTGTTCCGGCGAAGTCGACGAACGCGTCGAACGACTGCAGCGGCCGGTCCGGGGTGAAGCCGGTGAGCAGGATCTTGTCCATCTCCGAGACGTTCCGCCCGACCGACTCGCCCGCCGCCCCGAGCCGGGAGATCTGGCCGCGCATCGCCGCCACCGACTGCTCCGGGGTGCCGGCCTCGTACAGCTTCGGATCGCCTGTGGTGACCCACGCCTGGCCGTACCGCGCGGCGAGCTTCAGGCCGCGCGGCCCTGTGGCGGCGACCGCGAAGGGCAGCCGCGGCCGCTGTACGCAACCGGGGATGTTCCGCGCCTCGCTCGCCGCGTACAGCTTCCCCTCGTGGGTGACCGACGGCTCCTTCAGGAGACGGTCGAGCAGTGGGACGAACTCCTCGAAGTGGTCGGCACGTTCCCGCGGGGTCCAGGGCTCCTCCCCGGACCTGCGCAGAGCCGTCGCGTCGAACCCGTTCCCACCGGCACCGATGCCGAGGGTGATCCGTCCGCCGGACACGTCGTCCAGCGTGATGAGGTCCTTGGCGAGCGTCACGGGGTGACGGAAGTTGGGCGAGGTGACGAGGGTGCCCAGGCGCAGCCGCTCGGTGGCGCACGCGGCCGCCGTCAGGGTGGGGACCGCGCCGAACCACGGTCCGTCGCGGAACGACCGCCAGGACAGGTGGTCGTAGGTGTAGGCGGCATGGAAGCCGAGGTCTTCGGCCCTCCGCCAGTACTTCTGTCCCTCGCTCCACCGGTGGATGGGCAGGATCACGGTGCTCAGACGCATGACCCCGACGATACGCGGCCTTCCTCGCCGCCATGGATGTGCGGACGAGGCGGAAGCGGGGAAGCCAAGCCGACGGTGCCACGGGGCCGCTACGTCGGTGGCCGACCCTACGAGCTCCCGAGCAGGCGCCGCATCGACTCGGCCGCGCGGACGGCGGCGTCACCGCAGCAGTTGTTGAACAGCACGTGGACCTCCCGAGCCCGCTCGGCCATGTCGCGGACGCGCGGGGCCCACTCGGCGAGTTCCTCGGGCGTGTACCCGTGGCGGAACCTCTCCTCCTTGGATCCGGTCCCCCAGGCGGCGTTGCGACCGTGGAAGCGCACCAGGGCGAGGTCCGGAGTGGTGACCCGCGTGACCGGTGGCACGGAGGTGGGGAGCGTCTGGACCATGTCCACGGCCACGGCGGCCGTGTCCAGCTCCGTCAGCAGGGCGGTCGTCGCTTCGGCCTGCTGCTCCCTCCACCAGCCGGGGTGCCGGAACTCCACAGCCATCGGCCACCCCCGGGCACGCTCGCGGCACCGCCGCAGGAACTCCGCCGCCGGCCGCCCCGGTACGAACCGGGGCGGGAACTGGAACACCAGCGTCCCCAGACGCCCCGCGGCCCGCAGTGGTTCCAGAGCAGCGCTGTACCGGTCCCACACCTCGTCGAGCAGACCCGGATCGACGCCTGCGTTCCCCCGTTGCCGTACGAGGGCCGGGCGCAGGTCTGCGGGCAGCGCCTCGGGCCGTGTCGGATGCCCGGTGAGGAGGGAGAACGCCTTGACGTCGAACCTGAAGGTCTCAGGGGTGCGGTCGGCCCACAGGGTGCTGTTGCGGGTGCTGGGCAGCCCGTAATAGGTCGAGTCCACTTCCGCCACGGGGAACTGTGCGGCGTAGTGCCGAAGTCGGCCCTCCGCGTCGCGGTGGCCCTTCGGGTACCAGCCGCTGGACACCAGCGCCTTGTCCGTCCACGAGCAGGTTCCGACCCGGATGCGTCCCATGCCGCCCGTCTTCCCCGGGCTCGGCGTCGAATTCTTCCGTGTGTGCGGGACCGCGCACCAGTGGTTGCCGTGACGAGCGGACGGGGCGACGCTGGAAGGGAGCCGGGCCGGTATCCCGCCCGCGCGGTGCGCACGGCGCCGGACGCGGTTCACCCGGAAGGACTGAGCGCCATGAGGATGCTGCTCATCGCACGGCTGGACACCGAGACCGCCAACCGGGCGGTGGCCGAGGGCACTCTGGAGAAGATCATCGGGGGAATCGTGGAACACCTCGAGCCGGAGGCCGCGTACTTCACCCCCACGGACGGTCAGAGGTCCTGCCTGATGGTCTTCGACATGGAGAAAGCCTCGCAGATGCCCGCGATCACCGAGCCCCTGTTCCGTGCCGGGGCGAAGGTCACTCTGCAGCCCGTCATGAACCTCGATGATCTGCGTACGGGGCTGGGCGGCCTGAAGGTGTGAACCACTCCGTGGCGGTCCGGTGCGGCGTGCCGCCTGTCATGGGCGCAGTCGCAGGAACTGGGGCGGCACCGTCTCGGTGAGCCACACCCCGTTCTCGCTGACGTAGAAGGCGTGGCCCTCCCGGTGCATGGCGCCGGCGTCGACGGACAGCACGACCGGGGACCCGCGGCGTGCTCCGACGCGGGTCGCCGTCTCGCGGTCGGGTGAGAGGTGGACGTGGTGGCGGGCCATGGGCCTCAGCCCCTCCGCACGGACGGCGTCGAGCACACGGGACACCGTGCCGTGGTAGAGGTACGGAGGCGGTTGAACCGGGGACAGGCCGAGGTCCACCGCGACCGTGTGGCCCTGGCTGGCCCGGATGCGGCCGTCGGCCACCGCGAAACGCCTCTTGTCGTTGGTCTCGACGACGTGGTCGATCTCCTCCCGGGTGACGGGGAAACCGTGCAGGGCGCAGGCCCGCAGCACAGCCTCGATGTCCACCCAGCCGTTCGCGTCGAGGGTGATCCCGATGCGTTCCGGTTGATGACGCAGGTGCTTGGAGAGGTACTTGGACACCTTGACGGTGCGCTGGTCGTTCATTCCGCAAGAGTGCCCGCACTGTTCTGGCCGTCGCACCTCATATTCCCGGTCGCCCGTTCCGGGCAGCCGCACGCAAGTGGAGCCTGAATGGCAGGAGTTGGCGTCCGTCGGCCCAACAGCGTTGACGTACAGGGGTATCGACCAACGCCGGTGCCACCTCGGTCCGTAGCCGACGAGTCGGCAACGACCGTTCTGTCGAGGCATGTCGGACGACGTGAACAGTCGAGGTCGGAGGCTCGCCTGCGGGACAGGAGGAAGTCGCGCCCGCGCTCAGTCACCTAAGTCCTGCGGCTGTGACGGGTGTCCAGCCGGTTTGCCCCCGGTCGGCAGCAACACACCGAGCTGCCGGGCAGGGTGCGCCCGGCCGGGCCCAACGACGTAGCCCCGTCAGAGCGGTGGTCTCAACCGGGCGACGAAGCGGAGTGCGCCAGGGCTGAGCCGCGACAGAAGCCGGGCGCCGCGCGCCTCGGGCGTGACGGGCACGACCGCCCGGTTGGACACCACGGCCGAGAGGATGGCCCGGGCCACCTTCTCGGGTGGGTAGTTGCGCATCGCGTACAACCGGCCGGCCCGCCCGCGCAGGCGCTTCTCCTCCGCGGCGTCCACGCCGGCGAAGTGCGCCGACGCGGTGATGCCCGTGTCGACGATCCCGGGACACACGGCGGTGACTCCGATGGACCGCTCGGCCAACTCGGCGCGCAGGCATTCACTGAGCATGAGTACGGCTGCCTTGGAGGTGCTGTACGCGGACAGCGCCCGCGACGGCTGAAAGGCCGATGCGGAGGCCACGTTGACGATGTGGCCCCCCTCCCCCCGGTCGGACATCTGCCCGCCGAAGACCCGGCAACCGTTGATGACCCCCCACAGGTTGACGTCAAGTACCCGACGCCAGTCCTCGCTTGTCGTGTCGAGGAACGAACCGGCGATTCCCACACCCGCGTTGTTCACGAGTACGTCGACGACACCGTGCTCCGCCGCGAGCCGCTCGGCGAACTTCTCCATCGCCTGGTCGTCGCTGACATCGACCGTTTCGCCCCAGGCGGCCGCCGCCCCGCGCAGTCGCGCCGCCTCCGCCGTCCGTGCCGCGCTCTCTTCGTCCTTGTCCACGGCCACGATCCGCGCGCCCGCTTCGGCGAACGCGAGCGCCGTCGCCTTCCCGATGCCACCACCTGCGCCCGTGACCACGACCAGCCGGCCACCGAAGCGGTCCGCATGGGAGCCGGCGGCGCCGACGCCCCGCATGGCCGGCACGTCCTCGCCCGCCGTCTCGACCGCGTCGGCGAACTCGCTGATCCACGCGGAGATCTGGCCGGGCCTCGTGCGCGGCACCCAGTGTTTCGCCGGCAGGGAACGGCGCACCAAGTGCGGTACCCAGGCATCCAGGTCGTCGTAGAGGGACGGCGAGAGGAAGGCGTCACCGGTCGGGGTGATCAGTTGCACCGGGACGTGGGCGTACGCGTCGGTCCGCGGCCGCCGCAGGCGGGTCCGTACGTTGTCACGGTAGAGCCAGGCGCCGTGTGCGGCGTCCCGGGGCAGGGAGGTCGTCGGGTAGCCGTCCGAGGGCACCTTCTCCATACGCCGCAGAATCCGCGGCCACAGAGTGCCGAGCGCCCCGCGCCAGGCCAGTTCGGGCAGAACTGGCGTGTGCAGGGCGTAGACGTACCAGGACTTGGCTCCCTGACCGAGCACCTGGCCGATTCGCCGGGGAGTCGGCCGGGACACCCGCTGCCCGATCCAGTGCCCGAAGTGGTCCAGGGAGGGGCCGGACATGGAGGTGAACGAGGCGATGCGGCCCTTCGTCCTCCCCACCGTGGCGAACTCCCAGGACTGGACGGAGCCCCAGTCATGACCCACGACGTGGACGGGCCGGTCAGGGCTGACCGCGTCCGCGACGGCGAGGAAGTCGTCGGTCAGCTTCTCCAGCGTGAAGCCGCCGCGCAGCGGCCGCGGCGCCGTGGACCGTCCGTGGCCCCGCACGTCGTACAGCACCACGTGCCATCGCTCCGCCAGCCGGTCCGCCACCTCGGACCAGACCTCCTTGCTGTCCGGGTAGCCGTGCACCAGCACGATCGTCGGACGGGCCCGGTCGCCCAGTTCTGCCACGCACAGCTCGATCCCGCCCGTCCGGATCCAGCGCTCACACGATCCCCGCAGATTCACACAGCCCCCTCGTCCGATGTGCGGCCGTCGCGGTACGCGCTCGTAACGTGACACCGACGAATGTGGCAATCCACAGGCCACCACGTCAAGGGCGGCCAGCATCCTGTGGACACGGCCTGTGGACACGGGCTTGTGGACATGGCCGGTGGACAGGACCTGTGGACATGGCCGGTGGAGAAGTTCTGGCACACGTGCCGTGTGCAGGCCTGCCTCGATCCGTCACGGAGTCCCGGCCCGACACGGTGGGCGGAGCCGGGCTGACGAACCCCGAGCACAGCGCACGGGTCCCCGTCCCCCGCGCACGGCCGCCCTCCCCCTGGTCGTCCCCTTACGGGTCCGTACGCCTCGAGTCGGACGCTGATACAGCCGTCTGGTCTGACGACTGCTGTGGTACGCGCCACTACCGTCGTCGATGTGACTGTGATCGCGACCGAAAGCCTGAGCAAGCGGTTCCCCAAGGTGACCGCTCTTGACCGGCTCTCCTTGGACATCGGACCGGGCGTAACCGGCCTGGTGGGTTCCAACGGGGCCGGCAAGTCCACGTTGATCAAGATCCTTCTGGGGCTGTCCCCCGCCACCGAAGGCCGGGCCGCGGTGCTCGGGCTCGACGTCGCCACCGAGGGCGCCGCGATCCGGGAACGGGTCGGCTACATGCCCGAGCACGACTGCCTGCCACCCGACGTCTCGGCGACCGAGTTCGTCGTCCACATGGCGCGGATGTCGGGCCTTCCTCCGACGGCAGCACGCGAGCGCACCGCCGACACCCTTCGCCACGTCGGCCTGTACGAGGAGCGCTACCGCCCCATCGGCGGCTACTCGACGGGCATGAAGCAACGGGTGAAGCTGGCGCAGGCGCTCGTCCACGACCCCCGGCTGGTCCTGCTGGACGAGCCGACCAACGGCCTCGACCCGGTCGGCCGCGACGAGATGCTCGGCCTGATCCGCCGCGTCCACACCGACTTCGGCATCTCCGTGCTGGTGACCTCCCACCTCCTGGGGGAACTCGAGCGGACCTGCGACCACGTCGTCGTCATCGACGGCGGCACGCTGCTGCGCTCCAGCTCCACCAGTGACTTCACGCAGACGACGACGACCCTGGCCGTCGAGGTCACCGACAGCGACACCCACCCCGACGGCACGGGCGCCCTGCGCCGTGCCCTCACGGCGGCCGGCGTCAAACTCGTCGGGCCGGACGGTCTCGACGCCGAGGGGCTGCCCGGTGCGGGTCACATCCTCCTGGTCGAGGCGGCCGGCGACGAGACGTACGACCTGGTGCGCGACAGCGTCACCGAACTCGGGCTGGGGCTCATCCGGATGGAGCAGCGGCGCCACCACATCGCCGAGGTCTTCCGTACCCCTGGGACACCACAGGCCGCGGTGCACGCGACAGCCGGTGCCGCACAGCAGAAGGGAAGCGGTCGTGATGAGCACTGAGACCGGGACCGCGGCCGGGAGCGACACCTCCCGGATCCACAACATCGGATACCGCTCCTACGACGGCGTCCGGCTGGGCCGGGCCTATGCCCGACGCTCGCTGTACTCGCAGTCCCTGCGGGGCTCCTTCGGCCTGGGGCGATCCGCCAAGTCCAAGGTGCTGCCGATGCTCCTGTGCGGAGTGATGTGCATGGTGGCGCTGATCCTCGTCGCCGTGGCCATGGCCACGCCGAACATGACGAAGCTGCCCATCAAGTACACGGACTTCGCGATCTACCTGCAGGCCGTGATCGGCCTCTTCATCGCTTCCCAGGCCCCGCAGTCCGTGTCCAGGGACCTCCGCTTCAAGAGTGTCCCGCTGTACTTCTCGCGGCCGATCGAGCGGGTCGACTACGTCCTCGCGAAGTTCGCCGCCATGGCGTCGGCCCTGCTCATCCTCACCGGACTGCCCCTCGTCATCCTCTACGTGGGCGCGTTGCTGGCGAAGTTCGACTTCGCCGTCCAGAGCAAGGGCTTCGGACAGGGGATGGTCTCGGTGGCACTGCTCTCCGTGCTGTTCGCCGGCCTCGGGCTGGTGGTCGCCGCCCTGACACCGCGCAGGGGCTTCGGGGTCGCCGCCGTGATCGCCGTACTGACCATCACCTACGGTGCGGTCTCGACGGTCCAGGCGATCGCCTGGGAGACGGACTCCGCCGGCGCCATCACCTGGCTGGGACTGTTCTCGCCCATCACCCTGATCGACGGCGTCCAGACGGCGTTCCTCGGCGCCTCCTCCGCCTTCCCGGGCGGTGAGGGCCCCGGAGCCGCCGCCGGCGTCGCCTATCTGATCGTTGTACTCGCGCTCGTCGCCGGCTCGTACGCCGTACTGATGCGCCGCTACCGGAGGGTCGGGCTGTGACCACCATCGAGATCGACCACACCTCGCGCTGGTTCGGCAACGTGGTCGCCGTCAACGACGTGAGCATGACCGTGGGCCCCGGCGTCACGGGGCTGCTGGGCCCCAACGGAGCCGGCAAGTCCACGCTGATCAACATGATGGCCGGCTTCCTCGCCCCGTCGACCGGAACGGTCACGCTCGACGGGGCCCCGATCTGGCGCAACGAGGCCGTCTACAAGGCGATCGGGATCGTGCCGGAGCGGGAGGGGATGTACGACTTCCTGACCGGCCGCGAGTTCGTGGTCGCCAACGCCGAGCTGCACGGGCTGGGCGACGCCGCCGCCCACAAGGCGCTGGCGACGGTCGAGATGGAGTACGCGCAGGACCGCAAGATCTCGACGTACAGCAAGGGCATGCGCCAGCGCGTGAAGATGGCCTCCGCCCTGGTGCACGACCCCTCGGTGCTGCTCCTGGACGAACCCTTCAACGGTATGGACCCGCGTCAGCGGATGCAGCTGATGGAACTGCTGCGCCGGATGGGCGCGGAGGGCCGCACGGTGCTGTTCTCCTCCCACATCCTCGAGGAGGTCGAGCAGCTCGCCTCGCACATCGAGGTGATCGTGGCCGGCCGCCACGCGGCGTCGGGCGACTTCCGGAAGATCCGCCGGCTCATGACCGACCGGCCCCACCGCTACCTCGTCCGTTCCAGCGACGACCGCGCGCTCGCCGCGGCACTGATCGCGGACCCCTCCACCGCCGGGATCGAGGTCGACGTGACGGAGCGGGCCCTGCGGATCCAGGCCGTCGACTTCGGGCGCTTCACCACGCTGCTGCCGAAGGTGGCACGCGAGAACGGCATCCGGCTGCTGACCGTCTCACCGTCCGACGAGTCCCTCGAATCGGTCTTTTCCTATCTCGTAGCGGCCTGAGTAGTGGCCTGAAAGGAGCTGTGAAGCGTCATGTACGACCCCACAGTCGCCCGGCTCACCTACCGGGCCCTGCTCGGCCGGCGCCGGGCCGCCATCCTGTTCGTCCTGCCCGTCCTCCTGGTGGTCATCGCCGCGGCTGTACGGGCGTTCGCCGGAGCCGATGACGGTGTGGCCTCCGGGGTGCTCGGGGGATTCGCCATCGCCACGATGGTGCCGCTGATCGGCGTGATCGCGGGCACCGGAGCCATCGGCCCCGAGATCGACGACGGATCGATCGTCTACCTGCTGGCCAAGCCGGTGAAACGGCCCACCATCATCTTCACCAAGCTGATCGTCGCCGTCTCCGTGACGATGCTCTTCTCGGCCCTGCCGACGTTCGTCGCGGGCCTGATCCTCAACGGCAACGGCGGGCAGATCGCCGTGGCCTACACGATCGCGGCGCTGGTCGCCTCGATCGCGTACAGCGCGCTGTTCCTGCTACTCGGCACGGTCAGCCGGCACGCCGTGGTCTTCGGCCTGGTGTACGCGTTGGTGTGGGAGGCGCTCTTCGGCAGCCTCGTGCCGGGGGCCAGGACGCTCAGCGTGCAGCAGTGGTCCCTCTCGGTCGCCGAGAAGGTCGCCGGGGAGGGCGCGGTCACCTCCGACGTCGGCCTGCCGCTCGCGACCGCCCTGCTGATCGGCGTGACGGTCGTGGCCACGTGGTACGCGGGTCAGAAGCTGCGGGCGCTGAAGCTCGCCGGCGAGGAGTGAGGACCGGTCCACCCGCAGCCCCTGCCCCTCCGGGCGGGGGCTGTTCCATGAGCGGGGCACGGGAAGTGCGTGACGGCACGAGCACGGCTGACCGTTCGGCCGCGGTCCGGCGACGCGGACCGACGACGGGGACGGGGCGACGCGGACGGGCGACGCGGACGGGGACCGTCGGGAAAACCGGTGGTCCCCGAGCGGCGCCCTCGGGCACAGTGAGGGCGGCGCAGCGGGGCCGGCGTGAGGAGCCGGCCCGGAAGTGCGGTGCCCACGAGAACCGGGAGAGGAGCGCGGCGATGACCGGTAGGAGTCCGTCGAGTTCCCTGCGGAGCGGTCCGCGGCCGGCACCGAGGTAGCCCCATCAGCTACGCGGAGCCGCCGCAGGACCCCGGGTGGCCATCGGTGCGCATCGCGCGGCCACCTCCCGGAGGATTGGCCGAGTGGTAAGGCAGCGGCTTGCTAAGCCGTCGTCGGGGCGCGAGCCCCGCGCGCGTTCGATCCGCGCATCCTCCGCAGACCGCAGACCGCAGACCGCAGACCGCAGACCGCAGACCGCAGACCCACAGACCGCAGCACCCCCGTGTGCGGCGCATGGCGTCGTGCGAACCCGGTGCCGCCGGCTTCCCCCGATCACGGGGAAGCCGGGGCCGGGCAGCAGGCCGCCGCCCTCCTCCGCCCTACGCCCGCCGGGGCGAGCGGAGTAGCTCCTCCAGCACGACCGCGATGCCGTCGTGCTCGTTGGACGCGGTGATCTCGTGTGCCACGGCCTTCAGGTCGTCGTGCGCGTTGGCCATGGCCACGCCGTGCTGCGCCCAGCCGAACATGGGGATGTCGTTCGGCATGTCGCCGAAGGCGAGCGTGTCCGCCGCCTTCAGCCCGAGGCGGCGGGCGGCCAGCGACAGACCGGTCGCCTTGCTCAGTCCGAGGGGCAGGATCTCCACGACGCCCGGGCCCGCCATGACGACGTCCACCAGACTGCCGACGG
Source organism: Streptomyces sp. NPDC005899 (assembly GCF_040629645.1). NCBI lineage: Bacteria > Bacillati > Actinomycetota > Actinomycetes > Kitasatosporales > Streptomycetaceae > Streptomyces > Streptomyces sp. NPDC005899. The sequence goes on from NZ_JBEXWB010000021.1 coordinate 25,341, forward strand.
CCTGCCGGGCCGCCTTCGTCAGCGCGTCGTCGCCGAGCTCCGGATGCTGGATGTAGACCTTGTTCAGGGGCGCGGCCCACATCTCGGCGGGGTCGTCCACGAGGAGAGCGGGCAACGGCCCTTCCTGTACTCGGTAGCCGGGTCCGACGAGGACCGCGCCCTCGAGCCCGTCACGGCTCGCGGCCAGCGCGAGCGGACCTACCTCCGCCTCGATCTTCGACAGGGCCAGGCCGGCGAGCTGCCGGTCCAGCGTCAGGGAGGTCAGCAGCCTGTGCTCGCCGGCGTGGTACACCTGCGCTCCCTGGCCGCACACCGCGAGCCCGTCGTACCCGAGGTCGTCGAGGATGTGCCGGGTCCAGGGCACGGCACGTCCGGTGACGACGATGTGGGCGGCGCCGGCCGCGGTCACCGCGGCCAGCGCCTCCCGCGTGCGCGTGGAGACCGTGCCGTCGTCACGCAGCAGCGTGCCGTCGAGATCGGTGGCCACCAGCTTGTAGGGGAAGCTCACTTGGAGACCGGCTCCAGGACCTCGCGCCCGCCCAGGTACGGACGCAGGACTTCCGGCACCCGTACGGAACCGTCGGGCAGCTGGTGGTTCTCGAGAATGGCGACGATCGTGCGCGGTACGGCGCAGAGCGTGCCGTTCAGCGTGGCGAGCGGCTGGACCTTCTTGCCCTCCCGCATGCGCACGGAGAGCCGGCGGGCCTGGAAGCTGTCGCAGTTCGACGCGGAGGTGAGCTCGCGGTACTTGCCCTGGGTGGGGATCCACGCCTCGCAGTCGAACTTCCGGGACGCGGACGCACCGAGGTCACCCGTGGCGACGTCGATCACCTGGAAGGGCAGCCCCAGGCCGGTGAGCCACTGCTTCTCCCACTCCAGGAGCCTGCGGTGCTCGGCCTCGGCGTCCGCCGGGTCGACGTACGAGAACATCTCCACCTTGTCGAACTGGTGCACGCGGAAGATGCCCCGGGTGTCCTTGCCGTAGGTGCCCGCCTCGCGACGGAAGCACGGCGAGAAACCGGCATAGCGCAGCGGCAGCTTGTCCGCGTCGACGATCTCGTCCATGTGGTACGCCGCGAGCGGGACCTCGGAGGTGCCGACCAGGTAGTAGTCGTCCTTCTCCAGGTGGTAGACGTTCTCCGCGGCCTGGCCCAGGAAGCCCGTCCCCTCCATGGCGCGCGGGCGCACCAGCGCCGGGGTGAGCATCGGGACGAAGCCGGCCTCGGTGGCCTGGGCGATCGCCGCGTTGACGAGGGCCAGTTCGAGCAGCGCGCCGACACCCGTCAGGTAGTAGAAGCGCGAGCCGGAGACCTTGGCGCCCCGCTCCATGTCGATGGCGCCCAGCGCCTCGCCGAGCTCGAGGTGGTCCTTGGGCTCGAAGCCCTCGGCACCGAAGTCGCGGATGGTGCCGTGCGTCTCGAGGACGACGAAGTCCTCCTCACCTCCGACCGGGACGTCCTCGTGGACGATGTTGCCGAGCAGCAGGAGCAGCCGCTTGGCCTCGGCGTCGGCCGCGTCCTGGGCGGCGTCGGCGGCCTTGACCTCGGTCTTCAGCTGGTCGGCCTTCCGCAGGAGCTCAGCGCGCTCCTCGGGGCCGGCCTTGGGGATCAGCTTTCCGAGCGATTTCTGCTCGGAGCGGAGTTCGTCGAAACGGACGCCGGACGACCTGCGCAGCTCGTCGGCGGAGAGCAGGGCGTCGACGAGGCCGACGTCCTCTCCACGGGCGCGCTGGGAGGCGCGAACACGGTCGGGGTCCTCACGGAGCAGGCGAAGGTCAATCACCCCCCAAGGCTACCGGTGCGGGGATCAACCGCTCGAACCACTATCGACGAGCGCGCCACTTTGCCCTGATTGTCGGAATCGGGATTCCTGCTGGGAAAGTGTCGCCATCCCGGGGAGGAGTGGATCAGCAAAAGGGTCCTTTACCTCGAAAAGCGGGCAAGTTGCCTTCCTGTTCCGCACACCGCCCTTGTGGCGAAGGGGAGTTGGAGTGACGCGCCCTATCGCATTGTCCACAGGAGTGACCGCGCCGAATGAGTTATCCACAGGCTGTGTGGAAGATCTGTGGACATCGGAAGGGATCGTTCCGTAGGTGTTCTCGCGGCCCCGGAATCGCCACTCAAACCTGGCCCATGCACTCATTCGAGTGGGAATTTCGTATCCAGGGGAGTTGATCAATGAATTACAGGTGTCGGCCGACCACTCCCAGGCCCGTCAGGCCCTCGGAACCCTGGGGCGTTTTGTCGACCTTGTCGCTGCGAGGTGTCGACTTGTCCCCAGCCCGAGGCGTCTACCTGTGGATAACTCTGTGGGTAAGTGGAGAACGCAATGCCGACCGGCGTTCCCCGCCGTCAGATGCGCCCGTCCTGGCTACGGGCCAACCAGTCGGAGGCTTCCGTGAAGTCCCGATCCGAGGTGCCGGCCCGCAGGGCGCTCACCTCTTCCGGAGTGACCCCGGCACGCGGGTAGGAGCCCAGGAAGCGGACCTTCGGGCAGATTCGCTTCAGCCCCATCAACGCCTCGCCCACCCGGCGGTCGGCGATGTGTCCCTCCGCGTCCACGGCGAAGCAGTAGTTGCCGATGCCCTCGCCGGTGGGGCGCGACTGGATCAGCATCAGGTTCACCCCGCGCACGGCGAACTCCTGCAGCAGTTCGAGCAGGGCCCCCGGGCGGTCGTCGCCGAGCCAGATGACCACGGAGGTCTTGTCCGCCCCCGTCGGCGCGGACGGCCTCGCCGGGCGGCCCACCAGCACGAAGCGGGTCTGGGCGTTCTCCGCGTCGTGGATCTCCGTGACCAGGGGCTCGAGCCCGTAGGTCGCGGCGGCGAACTCACCCGCGAAGGCGGCGTCGTAACGCCCCTCCTGCACGAGCCGCGCGCCGTCCGCGTTGGACGCGGCGGACTCCCACGCCGCGTTCGGGAGATTGGCCGCCATCCAGTTCCGCACCTGCGGCTGGGCGGCCGGGTGCGCGGTGACGGTCTTGATGTCCGACAGCTTCGTCCCGGGGCGCACCAGCAGCGCGAACGTGATGGAGAGCAGCACCTCCCGGTAGATCATCAGCGGCGCGCCCGTGGTCAGCTCGTCGAGCGTGGCGGTGATGCCGCCCTCGACGGAGTTCTCGATCGGGACGAGCGCTGCCGCCGCCTCCCCGTTGCGCACCGCGTCCAGTGCCGCCGGCACCGAGAGCATGGGGGCGAGCTCGCGGGTGGCGGCTTCGGGGAGAGTGCGGAGGGCGACCTCGGTGAAGGTGCCTTCGGGGCCGAGATAGGCGTAGCGCGTGGCTGACATACGGTCACCCTAATGGGCCGCCGGAGCGGCCGTGCGGGCTCACGACTCCAGGAGGCGCTGACCTACGTACTCCCCGGCCGCGGCGCCCCCCGGTACGGCGAAGAGGCCGCTCGCCTCGTGCCGGATGAACGGCGACAGGGCGTCTCCGCGGTCGAGCTTGCGCTGCACGGGGATGAACCCCTTGAACGGGTCGGCCTGCCAGCAGACGAAGAGGAGCCCCGCCTCCGGGGTGCCGTCGTCCGCCATGCCGTCGTGGTACGAGAAGGGCCGCCGCAGCATCGCGGCGCCGCCGTTCTTCTCGGGGGAGGAGATCCGGGCATGGGCGTTGTCGGGGATCAGCAGTCTGCCGTCCGGCCCCGCCTTGTCCAGATCCATCTCGGTGCTCTCCGAACCTCCGCTCAGGGGTGCGCCGTCCGCCTTGCGTCGCCCGATGACCCTTTCCTGCCGGCCGGTGGGGAGCTTCTCCCAGTCGTCGAGCAGCATGCGGATCCGCCGTACGACGGCGTACGAGCCGCCCTCCATCCACGCGTACGCCGGCGGGCCGCCGGACGGCACGAAGACACGTGCGCCGAAGTCGCTGTCCGCCGGCCGCGGGTTTCCGGTGCCGTCGATCTGGCCCATCAGGTTGCGGGCGGTCATGGGCCGTGACGTGGCGCCCGGAGTGCGGTTGAAGCCGTTCATCTGCCAGCGCGGCCGGACCGCCGGACCGGCTTCCTTCTGCACGGCCCGCAAGGCGTGGAAGGCCACGAGCGCGTCGTCGGCACCGATCTGCACCCACAGGTCACCCTCGGACCGCTTCGCGTCCAGGTGGTCGGAGGAGAAGGGGGGCAGCGGATCGAGCGAGGGGGGCCGGTGGGCGGTCAGGCCCGTACGTTCGAAGAAGGTGCGTCCGAAGCCGAACGTGATGGTCAGGGAGGACGGCCCGGCGTCGAGCGCCACTCCTGTGTCGTCAGCTCCGCCGTCGCCCGCCGGCTCCCCGGCCATGAGCCGTTCCGCCACGGCGGACCAGCGGCGCATCAGTGCGGCGGCCTCCCTGCGCCCCGCCCCGGCAGCCAGGTCGAAGGCGATCAGGTGCCCGCGGGCCTGGAGCGGGGTGGTGATCCCCGGTTGATGTTTCCCGTGAAACATCGCCTCGGTCGCACCGATCGTGGTCAGCGGGGCGGGCTCGTCGTCGCGGGTCGCGGCGTAACCGCCCGCGCCGCCCGCGGCCCCCAGCACCAGGCCGGCCGCCCCGGCGGCTCCCGCTCCACCGATCAGCCGCCGGCGGGAGAGGCCCCGTCCGCCGTTCTCGTCGGTGGCGGCGGGTGTGGCCAGCTGTTCCGTCTTCTTGCTCAACCTGCTCAGCCGATCTTCACGTTCTCGTCGATGGTCGTCTGGTCGATGTCAGATGTCCGCACGGTCACCGAGACCGTCCAGTCACCCGCCATGGGGATCTGTACGCCGCTCGCCGTCCAGTGTCCCGCGGTGAGGCGGTCGGGTAGGACCGGCAGCGGGCCGATGTCCTTGGACTCCAGGGTGAACGCCAGCCTCACCTCGGGCACGTCCATGGGGGCGTCATCGGCACCGTCCACCCAGAGGTGCACGTCGTTCGAGCCGGTGCTGCCCGGGGTGATGTCCAGCCGCACGGTCCCCTTGCCGTTCGCGCCCCCGGTGTCGAACGGCGCGCTCAGATTCACCTGCCCACCGCTCACCGGCGCGGTGGCCGCCGTCGTACCGCGGGCGGCCTCCTCCTCCGTACGCCCGGGTTCGGTGGACGTCAGGATCGTCGTGACCGCCAGGAGCACGACGGCGACGCCGGCCTCGATCAGCACGGACCGGCGGAGCCCGGAGCGCTCCGGATCGGCGTCGCGCGCCCGCCTCCGGCTGGTCGCCGTCAGCGCGGCACGCTGACGTGCGAGCTGGGCGGCGCGCTCCGGGGCCACCCCGCCGTCCTCGTCGGTCTCCGCCGGCGCACCCTGCGGATCGTCCGCCGTGACGGCCGTACCGGCCACCGCTTCCCCAGCCGTACCGGCCCCCGCACCCGTCCGCGGCCCCGGGACGGCAGCCGGATCGGAGTCGGCGTCCGGAGCGGTCACGGCGTCCGCGGCCCCGGCACCGTCGGCCAGGCGCCCCGTCCACCGCCGCGAGAGACCCGCGACGCACACGAGCACGGCGACCAGCGCGACCTTGACGAGGAGGAGCTGCCCGTAGCCGGTACCGGTCAGGGCGGACCAGGAGCCGACCTGCCGCCAGGACTGGTACAGCCCCGTCGCGGCGAGTACGAGCACACTGCCGAACGCCACCCGGGAGAACCGCCGTACCGCCCGGCCCGGGATGTGCGGCGTGCGGTACAGGGCCACCAGGAGCGCGGCCAGTCCCCCCAGCCACGCGGCCACGGCGAGCAGGTGGAGCACGTCGACCGGCATGGCGATGTTCGGCTGGATGCCGGTGGAGGCGTGCTCGGCCAGCGCCCACGTACCGGCGATGCCCGCGGCGATGACGGCCCCGCCGATCGCGAGCCCGAAGGTCAGGTCCTGCCTCTCCTTCTCGTCCTCGCGCCGGGCGTACGCCCCGAAGAGCACGGCGACGAAGAGGGCCGAGGCGCCCAGCAGGAGGAGCCTGGAGACCAGTGCGGCCCCCGGCTTGGTGTCGAGGACGGTCCGCAGTCCGTCGAGGTCGAAGGCGTCGGCGAGTCTCCCCGACCCGGTGTACGGGTTGCGCAGGAGCAGCATGGCCAGCGTCGCCGCGGTGAGGGTGACCCAGCCGCGCACGACGAGCCGCTGGAGGGCCTGTACGCCCGCCCCGCCCTGCCAGCAGGCGAGTACGAAGGCCGCCCCGCCGACGAGGAGGACGAACCCGGCGTACGCGGCGTAGCGCGCGAGGTCGTAGAGGAAGCCCACGAGGCCGCCACCGGCCTCCTGGGAGGGGAGCGCGACCGTCGTCTCCGAGGGGGCTCCGACGGAGAAGGTGAACGCTCCGGAGACCGGGTGGCTGTCCGCGGAGACGGCCTGCCAGGCGACGGTGTAGGTGCCGTCGGGCAGACCGCCGTGCAGCGGCACCCCGTACCGGACGGTCCCGCCGCTCGACAGGTCGCGCGGGGCGCCGTCGTCGGCCCGTTCGCCGCTCGGGTCGAGGACCCGGATCGAGTCGGTGCCCATGGCGATCTGTTCGGAGAAGGTGAGGGTGACCTCCTCGGGTGCCGTGGGGACCACCGCCCCGTCCTGCGGGTCGCTCCCGGTCAACGCGGCGTGCGCGGACGCGGGGCCCGCGCCGGCCAGCAGCAGGCCGAACAGCAGGCCGACCAAGGCCGTGACGAGCGCGGCCGCGGCGAACGGCCGGCGTATCGGGGAGTGCCCGGGGGACGGGGCGGTGGTGGTCATGGCGTCAGCACCTCACTGCTTCTTCGGGTTGTAGGTGGTCTCCTTCACGGGAACGTCGACCGTGATGGGGTCGGCCTTCTCGAAGTGCAGCTTCAGGGCGACCGTGTCTCCCTGTCTGGGCCGCTTCTTGAGGTCCATGAACATGATGTGGTTGCCGCCGCGCTCGAGATCGAGCTCACCACCGGCCGGGATCTCGAACGAGGTGACCATCCGCATCGCCTGGTTCTTCGTCTCGTGGATGGTGACGCTGTCCGAGAGGGAGCTGGTCACCGAGGTGAGCCGGTCGGTGGCGCCGCCGAGGTTCCTCACGACGAGGAAGCCGGCCGCCATGTCGCTGACGGGCTGCGGCATGAAGGCGCCGCTCACCTCGAGCTCCGGCCCTCCGGACGGGGAACAGCCGGTGAGCGCGAGCCCCGTGACGAGGGCCGCGGCGCCGACGAGTGCTGTGCCGCGGTTCACGGGGTCTTCCCCTCGATGATCTCGGGGAGGTCCTCGGTGTAGTCCTCGGCCGTGGTGTCCTCGCCGTAGAGCACGTACCCCTTGTCGGTCTTCGGGGAGAACGCGATGACCTGGGCGCCGTGCATCGAGACGACGGTGCCGTCCTTCTCCTTCTTGGGCGCGTCGATGCCGATGCCGATCTGCCGGGCGCCCGCCTGGATGGCCGGGAAGTCGCCGGTGAGGCCGGTGAAGCCGGGGTCCTGGGCCTTGAGCCAGCTGCCCAGGGACGCCGGGGTGTCGCGTTCGGGGTCGGTCGTGACGAAGACGACCTGGAGCTTCTCCTGGTCGGCCTTCGGCAGGGCGCGCTTGGCGAGCGCGATGTTGCTCATGGTGAGCGGGCAGACGTCCGGGCAGTTGGTGTAGCCGAAGTAGATGAGCGTCGGCCTGCCCTTCGTCCTCTCGCGCAGGTCGTACGTCTCGCCGTGGGTGTCGGTGAGGACGAGATCGGGTTTCGTGAACGGCTGGTCGAGCACCGTCGCGGGCTTCGACTCCGTCTCGGCGGACACCTCGGCCACGGACGGGTCCGCCGGGGTGTCGCCGCCGCAGGCGGACAGGGTCAGTGCGGCCACGGCGGCGAACGCCGCGGCCAGCACCGTCTTCTTGCTGTGCATGGAGAGCTGGTTCCTGGTCTGTGGTGGTGCGGGTGGTGGAGTCGTGCGGTCAGGCGGTGCGGCGGCGGCCCGCGAGGACACCGAAGGCGACACCCGCGATGCCGACGACGATGCCGATGACGCCCAGGACCCGGGCGGTGCTGTCGTCGGCCGACGACGAGGACGCCTCGCCGGCCGAGGCCGTCGAGCCCTCAGCCTTCGCGTCGTCACCGCTCTTGTCGTCCGCGGCGCCGCCGTGGGCGTCCTCGGCCGGGGCGGTCAGCGCCAGCACGGGAGCGGGGCTCTCGGGCTCCTCGCCCCCCTCGGTGGGCTCCTCGATCCAGCGGACGACTTCCTTGTTGCTGTACGTCTGGAGCGCCTTGAAGACCAACTGGTCGGCGTCCTCGGGGAGCTGGCCGACGGAGAGGGGGAACTGCTGGAAGTAGCCGGGGGCGATGCCGCTGCCGTCGGCGGTCCAGGTCACCTTGGAAACAGCCTCGTTGATCTTCTTGCCGTGTACGTCGAGGGGCTTCGCGAGCTTGCTCTTCGTGATGTCGATCTTCCATCCCGGGACCGCCTGCGCGCTGACGGAGGCCAGCGGGTGGTCGGTCGGGAGGTTGACCTCGAGCTTCACGGTGGAGGCGTTGTCGCGCTCGTTGGGCACCTTGAAGTTGATGGTGGCGTAACCGCCCTTGGCGGCCGCGCCCTGGGGCTGCACGCTGACGTGCGCCGCGGCGGGGCCGGCGAGCAGCAGGGCGGTGGAGACGGCGACGCCGCCCGCGATGGCGATGCGTGAAACGTTCATGGCAGGGATCACTCCACAAGGCACGAAGGAAGGTGGTCCGGCGCGCTGGTGCACGACGGCATCACGACCGCTCCTCCCGGTTCCCGGCGGAGGGGTCGCGTCAGGCTGCGCGTACGAATACGGGCGGCGGGCCCCGCCTGATCACCATGTGCTGCAGAAGACCCCCGGTCCCGGACGCCGGAGTGTCGTCGGCGGCGGGAGGGAGGAGCGGCCCGGTCGTGGGCCGCCCGGGCAGGCCGGCCCGCAGGGCGCGTACGAGGGCCATGGCGGCGCGCAGCGCCCGGAGCCTGGCACCCGCCACGAGCTGCCGGCCGCCGTGCGCCGAGAGCCGGGCCAGCCGGAAGAGGGCGATCTCGCCCCGGCGCAGCAGCCAGCCGGTGGCGAGGGCGGCGAGGAGGTGGCCGAGGAGCATGGGCAGGCTCGGCAGCAGCCCCGACAGCACGGCGGTCAGCGCGCCGGGGTCGGCGGCCGCGGCGCCGTCCTGGGCCGTGGCCGCTCCGGACGCCAGGTGCGGGTGGCCCTGCGCCACGGTCGCGGGGTCGATGCCCGCGGCCGAGACGATGCGGTGGGCCTGCCCGGCGCTGAGCTGCGAGGGCCCGGCACCGCACACCAGGCCGGCGGCGAAGCGGATCAGCGGGTCGTCCCCGGACGGCGTCGCCGTGAGGGGGGTGTGGCTCCCCGCGCTGAAGACTGAGTGCAGGGCGACCTGTCCCGCGGCCAGTGCGGCGGAGATCGAGTGGAGGGACCGTTCACGGCCGGCGAGCGCCGCCGCGACGGCGAAAACGCCCAGGAACGCGGCGAGGAGTGTCCACCCGGGCACGGCCGTGCCCGCGGCGAGCGCATGCCCGGCAGCGGCCAGCACGACGCAGACCGCGGTGAACACCGCGGTCCTCAGAAGCCGCAGACCGGCTCCGGCGCGTGCGACAGGCATAGACATGGCGGGGTCATCATCGCACTGCGCCCGCGGTCCGCGTGCGGCAGGTCCGTAAGGTCGGTATCCGCCCCTGCCGGGTCGATCGAGGAGTGTTGTACCTGTTCGCGAAGGCTTCCGGCGGCTTCGGGTGACGGACATACACCGGTATACGGAACATTCGCATCCGCCGAATGAGCGCTGTCACGGACGAACCGTGCTTACGAAGCGTGTACCGCGGCAATACGTAACCGTATGTCGAGCCGCAGCCAGGAGGCTGGAGCATGAGCATGTGGTGGTCACTCCATTTGCGGCGCGAGGCTGCGAGCGTTCCGCTCGCCCGTCGTTTCCTGCTCGGCGCCATGGAGACCGCGGGGGTGGATCCCGACATCTCCTACGACCTGTCGGTCGCGCTCAGCGAAGCCTGTGCGAACGCCGTGGAGCACGGCGGCGGGCTCGGGGAGGGCGGCGATGACGCCGGGCACCCCGGGGGCCGCAGCGAGCAGTACCGGGTCACCGTCCACCTGGACGGTGAGACGTGCCGCATCGAGGTCGCCGACTCGGGGCCGGGTTTCCCCGCACGGCGCACGCTCCACACCGCCGCGCACCGGTCCGCCGGACAGCCGCCGGATCCGTCGCGGTCCGCTGGACCCCAGCCCCTCGCGGCCGGCTGCGGCGTCCGGCAGGCGGAACAGCCTCCCGCCCTGGCGGAGAGCGGCCGGGGGCTCTGCCTGATCGAGGAGCTCGCGGACCACGTCCACTTCGGGAACGCTCCGGGGCGCGGCGCTGTCGTGAGCTTCGACAAGGTCCTGAAATGGCGTGAGGGCGCGCTGCTCATGGTGTGCTGAGCAGCGCGCCCGGGGGCTGCGGGGCGCCGGGGATCAGCCCTTCAGGCCGGCCATCCACGCCTCGACGTCCTCGGCCCGGCGCGGCAGCTTGTCGGAGAGGTTCCGGTTGCCGTCCTCGGTGACCAGGATGTCGTCCTCGATGCGGACGCCGATGCCGCGGTACTCCTCGGGCACGGTCAGGTCGTCGGCCTGGAAGTAGAGTCCGGGCTCCACCGTGAGGCAGACGCCCGGTTCCAGGGTGCCGTTGACGTACGAGTCGGTGCGGGCGGCGGCGCAGTCGTGGACGTCCATGCCGAGCATGTGGCCGGTGCCGTGCAGGGTCCAGCGGCGCTGGAGGCCGAGTTCCAGGACCTTCTCGACGGACAGGTCGCCCAGCAGGCCCCACTCGACCAGCTTCGCGGCGAGGACCCGCTGCGCGGCGTCGTGGAAGTCGCGGAAGGCGGCGCCGGGCTTCACGGCCGCGATGCCGGCCTCCTGGGCCTCGTACACCGCGTCGTAGATCCTGCGCTGGAGAGGGCTGAACGAGCCGTTGATCGGTAGCGTGCGCGTCACGTCCGCCGTGTAGTACTCGTCGGTCTCCACACCGGCGTCGAGCAGCAGCAGTTCGCCGGGACGGACGGCGCCGTCGTTGCGGACCCAGTGCAGGGTGGTGGCGTGCGGGCCGGCGGCGCAGATCGATCCGTAGCCGATGTCGTTGCCCTCGACGCGGGCGCGGAGGAAGAACGTGCCTTCGATGTAGCGCTCGCTCGTGGCCTCCGCCTTGTCGAGCACCTTCACGACGTCCTCGAAGCCGCGCGCCGTGGCGTCGCAGGCCTTCTGCAGTTCGGCCACCTCGAAGGCGTCCTTGATCAGGCGGGCCTCGGAGAGGTGGACGCGCAGTTCCTCGTCGCGCTCCGCGGTGACCTTGTCGGTCAGGGCGTTCTCGATGCCGGTGTCGTGGCCGCGGACGACGCGCACGGGGCCGGTGGCCTCGGCGAGCGCGGCCGGGAGTTCGCGGACGTCCTTCGCGGGGATGCCCAGCCGCTGCTCGGCCTCCGCGAGGCTGTGGCGCCGGCCGACCCAGAGCTCGCCCTGTCCGTCGAGCCAGAACTCGCCGTTCTCCCGGTCGGAGCGGGGCAGCAGGTAGACCGTCGCCTCGTGGCCCGAGCCGGCGGGCTCCAGCACCAGGACGCCGTCCTGGGTCCGGTCGCCGGTGAGGTAGGCGTACTCGGTGGAGGCGCGGAACGCGTACTCGGTGTCGTTGGACCGCGTCTTGAGGTTGCCCGCGGGGATGACGAGCCGCTCGCCGGGGAAGCGTGCGGAGAGTGCGGCGCGGCGCGCGGCGGTGTGGCCGGCCTGGGCGATCGGCTCCAGGCCGTGCAGCTCGGTGTCGGCCCAGCCGGACTTCATGTTCTCGGCGAGCTCATCGGAAATGCCCGGGTACAGGCCGTTCTTCCGCTGCTTGATCGGCTCTGCTTCTGCGGCTTCCGGGGTCTCCGGGGTGAGCTCCTCAGACACGATTTGTCTCTCCTTATACGACACTGGACCCCGCCCATCGTACGGTCGTACGGAAGGGGGTCCAGGGCCGGAAGACCTCTTACCGGCCGGGCGCCGCCGTCAGTCGAAACGCGCGGCGAGCAGGACGACGTCCTCGCCGTCGCCGTCCCGGTCGAGGCCGTCCGGCAGGAGTGTGTGCAGGACGTGGTCGGCGAGGGCTCCAGGATCCTGCCGCAGCACCTTCGGCGCACCGGCAGCCGCCGCGTGCAGCCGCGCGAACGCGTGGTCCATGGAATCGGCGGTGCGGCGCAGCAGCCCGTCGGTGTACAGCAGCACCGTTTCTCCGGAGCCGGGTGAGAACTCGACGCTCGGCGCCTCCCAGCAGGAGAGCATGCCGAGGGGTGCGGAGAGGGACGTCTCCACGAACGCGGTCCGCCGGTCTCCCGTCACCAGCGGCGGGGTGTGCCCGGCTCCCGCGAGCAGGACCGTGCGGCGGCCGGGTTCGCAGTAGGCGTAGAGGGCGGTGGCGGCCGTCGCCGGTTCGGTCAGGCGCAGCAGCAGTTCGAGGTCGGAGAGTACGGCCACGGGGTCCTCGCCCTCCATGACGGCGTAGGCCCGCAGGCCGGCACGGAGCCGGCCCATGGCGGCCAGGGCGGCCGGCCCCGTCCCGCCGACCGAGCCCACGGCGAGGCCGAGGGCGTCGTCCGGCAGGGGCAGCGCGTCGTACCAGTCGCCGCCGCCGCGCGGGGCGCTGCGATGGCGCACGGCCAGCCGTACCCCGGGCACGCGGGGCAGTCGGATGGGAAGGAGCTCCTCGGCGATGGCGGCGATGTCCGCCCTGGCGCGTTCGAGCTCCGTCAGGCGGGCCAGGTGTTCGGAGGCGTGGCGGGCGTACAGCCCGATCAGGTGGCACTGGCGTTCGAGGGGTTCGGCCGGTTCGTCGTACAGCCAGACGGCCGCACCGAGCCGGCCGGCGGCCACGGTGGTCAGGGGCAGGGCGTAGCTGGCGGCGTAACCGAGGCGTGCGGCCACCTCACGGCAGCGCGGGTCGAGGCTCGCGTCGCCGGGGATGTCGGGGCAGGCGAGCGGCCCGTCGGTGCCGGGCAGGCCGTCGAGGAGGCTGCCGTAGGGGGTGGCGTCGCGGGGGACGGTCTCGATGTGCCCGAGCTCCGCGTGGGCCAGGCCGAGGCCGATGGTGCGGGAGGTGACGGCCCCGTCGGCCGGTTCGAGCACGAGGAGGCCGCGGCGGGCGCCGACCAGGGCCGCCCCGGCGCCGAGCAGCTCGCGCAGGGCGTCGTCGAGGGTGCTCGTACCCGCCAGTCGCTCGGTGAGTTCGTGCAGCGTGGTGAGATCGGAGACCCAACTGGCCAGCCGGTCCTGGATGAGGGCCGCCGGCGCGGGGGGCACGGCCTTCAGCGGGGCGGCAGTCTGCGTCGAAACAGGAACCACGGGATCGATTCCAGCCACTTTGGGCAGGTGCGGGGCACTCATGACAGTCGGCTCTCCGAGCAGTGCGTTTCGGTGCATAGCATCGCGAACCCCCATGTCATTCTGTGCCGCTATCAGTGCGTGCACAGGTACACGCACTCACATCTACACGCAGACGTAAGGTGATGTCCAGCATTGTCCTCGCGGTATTCGGGGGGTCTGCATGTCGGGTAACTTGGCCAAAAATTGCACCCCCGTGCGGTTATTTGCGATCGACTGGGTCTGCCCGGCAAGGGGCGCTCTCGGGGTGAAGTGCCGGAGAGCGCGTCATCCCGGTCATGCTGGGTACGTAATCGTTGATGGCCAGGGGCAGTTGCGACCGCCCCGGAACCCGACAGAGTGCCCGGACGTCCTCACCCGTGACGACCGCACCCCGACCCGCGAGCGGCGGGGTCTGCACCAGGGACGGCACGCGCGAAACGCACGCCGCCCGCGCGATGTTTTGACTGGACTCGGCTCTGTACAACTCGGTTCAGCTCCATCTGTTCGGTTCCACCCTGTACGGCCCGGCTCTCGCTCGGCACTGATCCACCCGTGCCGCGGCCTGATGAGCCCGTACGCACAGTGATACGACCCACGCGTGGAGTAACGGGCGCGTGGCGTGATGTGAACCTCGGCGTTCAACGGAAAGGAACGAGCGCTCATGCGCGAGATCCTCGGAAGGCGACGCAGGCACCGGCCCAGGGGCAGGAAGCGTTCCGCTCAGCTCGACGCGGCGCTCACCTGTGCCACCGCGTGGAAATGGCCCGTGGTCCCCGGAGTGGGGCTCGCCGTCTCCGGAGCGCGCGGTGAACGCGGCCGCGGCTGTGCCTGTCCCGACCCCGAGTGCGCCGTACCCGGCGCACACCCCTTCGATCCCGGCCTCCTGGCGGCGACCACCGACACCCGCATGGTCCGGTGGTGGTGGACCGGCCGGCCCACGGCCCCCGTCGTCCTGGCCACGGGTGGCCGGGCGCCCTGCGCGCTGAGCCTGCCGGCCGTGGCGGGCGCCCGGGCGCTCGCCGCGCTCGACGCCATGGGGCTGCGGCTCGGCCCCGTGGTGGCGACGCCCACCCGCTGGTCGGTGTTCGTCGCCCCGTACACCCTGGAACGGCTCGGTGAGCTGCTGCACGCGAAGGACCGGGTGCCCAGCTCCCTGCGCTTCCACGGGGAGGGCGGCTATCTGCTCCTGCCCCCCTCCGAGATCGGCGCCGGGCAGGTGCGGTGGGTGCGGCCACCGTCGTCCGGCAGCGACGCGCCGTGGCTCCCGGACGTGGAACTCGTCCTGGACGCGCTGGTGGAGGCGAGCGACAGCGCTCCGGACGGCGGGAGCCGGCTCGCGTACTGACCGACACCACGACGCCGTCGACGCGTCGTACGGGGAAGACCGGGAGCACCGGCGGACGGGCCACAGCGGCGCCGAACCGCCGGTGCTCCGGCGTGCGCCCCGGCTGTCCGGGCCCGGACATGAGGACGCCCGATCGCTGGCGACGGGGGATGCACCAGCGACCGGGCTTCCAGAACGGTAACAAGAGATCTGCTCTGAGCAAATTCGATCTCGCCTGAAAGGGCGGCGATTTACTCAGCAGTACGGGGAGTTGTGACGCGGGTCACCGGCACCCCCCTGGCCCGCGTCACTGTCAGCTCAGCGTCACCTGGCGGTTGGTGAGCCCGCCCCTGGCCCGGCGCTCCTCGCCCGTGAGCGGGGCGTCGGACGCGAGCGCCTCGGCGAGCCGCTCCGCGAACCCCGCGGCCGGCTTCTCGCACTCCTCCGCACCCATGGCACTCGGCAGGTCCCAGACGGGGACCATCAGCCCGTGCGCGCGGAACGACCCCACGAGACGGGTTCCCTCGCCGAGCGAGGACGTCCCTGCGGCGTGCAGCCGGGCGAGGGCGTCGAGGAGCTGTTCCTCCGGATGCGGCATGACCCAGCGGAGGTGGTTCTTCTCCGGCGTCTCGCACCAGTAGGCCGCGTCCACGCCGGAGAGCAGCGTGGTCGGGATGGCTGCCGCGTTGGCGCGCTCCAGGGAGGCGGACACCTCGGCGGAGGCGTTCTCCGCGTCCGGGACCCAGAACTCGAAGCCGGAGTGCACGACCGGCTCGAAGGCGGCGCCGGGGTCCAGGAGGTCCTGCAGCCGCGGGCCGTCGGCGGGGACACGGCGGGCGGCGACCGGCGAGCCGGGCTCCGCCTCGAGCGCCCGCTGCAAGGTGTCCGCGAGGTCCCGGCTGAGATCGCCGGACGAGGTGTCGTTCTGCAGGGCGAGCAGCACCGAACCGTCGTCACGTCGCAGCGCCGGCCACGCCATCGGCAGTACGGTCGCGAGCGACACGGAGGGCACGCCCTCGGGCAGTCCGCCCTTCAGCGTCAACTCGACCGTCGCCGCGGGGACGAGCTCGCGCAGGGCGACCCAGTCGCACTCGCCCGCCAGCCCCTCGAACGGGCGCTGGACCAGCTCGGTCACCGCCTGGGCGGCGGCCCGTCCGTGACAGGCCTTGTAGCGGCGGCCGGACCCGCACGGGCAGGGTTCGCGAGCCCCGACGACGGGAATCTCACCATCCTTGAGCTGCGGCTTCCCGGCCTTGGACTGAGGGCGCTTCTTGGCCATGGTGGGCGTTCTCCCGATTGCGACAGTGCGGTCTCGGCCGCGAGCCTAGCCGTCCCCGGCGCCGTCGAGGCACACGCACTCCACACCCGGGCCGGTGCGCGGCGCGCCGCGCACCTCGTCGTCGCTCCCGCGCTCAGCCCGCGTCGTCGAAGGCGTCGAGAACCCCGGAGAAGTCCAGCCCGGCCAGGGCACCGAGCCCGCCGATCGCGGCCGGATCCCGCGTCCCGCCCGTGTCGCGGCGGCCGGCGGCCGCGTGCCCGGGAGGCGTGGCGGGTGTGCCGCCGCGCTCGGGGGGCCCGGCGGGTGTCCCGTGGGCCTCCTGCCCGTGGTGCCCCGAGAGCAGGGCCCAGACGGTGACCTCGCCCGCGGTGTCGTCGCGTACCCCCCACTCCCGGGCCAGGGAGCCGATGATGGTGAGCCCGCGGCCACCGCGCGCGGTGACCGAGGGAGTCGACGGCACCGGTCTGGTCGGGCCGCCGCCGTCCGTCACCTCGACGGTCAGATCGCCCGTCCTGTCCACGCGCCAGGCGGCGCGGACGTCGCCGTCACCCACCTCCGTGTGCCGCCCCAGCGGCCTGCCGTGCCGGCAGGCGTTGCTCAAGAGCTCCGAAAGGACCAGGACCGCGTCGTCGACCACCGCGTCCGACACCCCGTTGCCGCGCAGCTGCTCCCGCATGCGGTGCCGCGCCTGTCCCACACCGGCAGGACCATGGGGTACGGCCATGCTCGACGACGCGGGCACTTCCTGTGCCACCACAAACGCCACCCCCGAGACCTCCTTCGCCCCACGCCAGGGATTGGATGCCCTCCTGGACATCACCGGAAACCGGCCAAAGCCCTGCTGGTGATGCACTCGTCACGTGCGGACGCGGAGCGAATGCGCCGGAGCACTACCGGTGACCGGCGTCAGGAGCGGCCCAATTGCGACAGAACCTGTCTGGGGCGGTTGGTGATGATCGCCTCCACGCCCAGGCGCACGCACAGTTCCACGTCCGCCGGCTCGTTCACGGTCCACACGTGCACCCGGTGGCCGGCGCGGTGCAGCCGCTCGATGTACCCGGGGTGGTTGCGTACGATCCGCATCCCCGGCCCGGCGATCCGCGCACCGGCCGGCAGCCGTCCGTCGCGCAGCCGCGGTGAGACGAACTGCAGCAGGAAGACGGTGGGCAGTGCGGGGGCGGCCGCCCTGACGCGGTACAGGGACCGTGCGGAGAAGCTCATGACGCGCACGGGAGGGGGCCCGTCGCCCGGCGGACCGTCCAGTCCGTACCGCCTGAGCAGGTGGAGCAGCCGCTCCTCGACCTGCCCGGCCCAGCGGGTGGGGTGCTTGGTCTCGATGGCCAGCTGCAGCCGGCGCCCGGTGGCACGCACCTCGGTGAAGAGGTCGAGAAGCCGTTCCAGGGTGAGTACGGAGGTGAGCTCGCCCGGCACCGGATCCCAGTCCGGGGACTCCTCGCGGTCCTTCCAGGAACCGAAGTCGAGGGCGGCCAGATCGGCGAGCTCCAGCGCGGAGACCGCGCCCCGGCCGTTGGACGTGCGGTTCACCCTGCGGTCGTGCACGCAGACGAGCTGGCCGTCCGCGGTGAGACGGACATCGCACTCCAGGGCGTCGGCGCCGTCCTCGATCGCCTTCCGGTACGCGGCCAGGGTGTGCTCGGGGGCGTCGTCCGAGGCGCCGCGGTGCGCGATGACCTGGATGGGGTGCTGCTCGGCGGGTAGACGTGCGTGGGTCACCGCCACATGGTGTCACTGTGGCGCGACGGCGGTTCGGCACATGTCAGGTCGGACCGTTTTGCCTGATGTAAAGATTGGTGTGCGGATGCACAGGTCCTGCTTACAGTGGCCTGACGTGCTGTGGGAAAAGCTGACCGCAGACACGTGCACAGCGGATCTCTTGCCGAATGCCGAGTGGAACCGAGGAGTAAAGAGCTGTGAGCACCGAGAACGAGGGCAACGAGGACAACGCGGCGGCGCCCGTACCGTCTGTTCCGTCCGCACCTCCCGTGCCGGCTGCCGCTCCCGAGGGCACCCCGCCGGTGGCCCCGCCCGCCTCCGGCACCCCCTCGGGGGCACCCGTGGACGCGCCGCCGGCCCAGGTTCCGCCCACCACGCACCAGCACGGTGCCGAGTCACCCTTCGGCCCGCAGCAGCCGCCCCACCAGCC
>NZ_JBEXWB010000022.1:0-42457 GCF_040629645.1 Streptomyces sp. NPDC005899
GGCCCGATTGACCCCCATCGAGTACGAAGCCATCATGACCCCACCCGCAGCCCTGGCTGCATAAACCCACTGTCACCTACTCGTGCAGCAGTCCCGTGCAGCGACCTTCAGCTACGTCGGCACGCTGTACTACAGCAAGGCCGCCGGTGCTCCTGAACGTGCCGTTGCTCTGCATATCGAGAAGGGGTTCAACACCCCAGGGCAGACCCAGCCGCCAAGCTCCACCAAGAAGCTGCCTGGTCAGAATACCGATGCGCCGCTAACTCGACTGTACGCCGACACTGCTCGGCGGGACAGAAATCGCTCCGTCGCCGTCAGCAGCTGCGTGAAGTACTTCGGAGCCAACTACGCAGACGGCGGAAAGCAGTGCGACGAGTACCCCTTCGCCGCAACATACCAAGGTGCCGCAGGCTCTGAATACGATCCGTACCAGCTCCCCAACAACTTCAGCGTCATGGCGTTGGACGGTACGGAGAACGGGAACGCGGCAATCTCCTCGGCCAGTTCTACTCCAAGTACCGCTTGCTCGACGGGCCTGACGACGGTTATCTCGTCAAGATCACCAGCTGATCGAGGCCCGGGGCGGGCCACCGCACCGCAAGCCCGCCCCGGGCATCAGGCCGGCCAGAACTGGGCCAGATACTGCTCCAACCCATGAGGAACACCCACGACGCACTCCCGCGCCGCAGCCTCACGTCCCCGGCACTGGACGCGCACATTCCATGTCCCCGGTGCGCGCGACAGAGTAATGGTGTGTGGGGCGGGCCCGCCTGCGACAGCCCACAGCCGCAGCTCCCCGGAACGACACTCGATACGGGCGGTCGCGGACTCGTCCCACACCCCTTCCGGCGTCGGAGCCGGACCATCCCATACCTGCACATCGAAGGACACGGTCTGAGTATGGCCAGCACTTGTGAAGTCGATGCGCCCCCGCTGTTCTGAGAGAAAGGGTCCCTGAGCAAACCCATCGGGGAACATCGATGGCAACCAACTGTCGTCAGCATCCTGCAAACTGAGACCGTAGTAGTCGACGTGGGCATCGACATGCTGAGCATCCAGGAGTTTCACACAGCCGACCATAGCGGTCCTTGGCCTACCAGGCGCAAACCTGCTCAACACCAGGTCCGAGCCCTTGGCGACTTGTGAGGAGTGGCACCTGACCTTCCGCGGTCCAGAGCCTGGGGGTCCGCAGTGGCCAGAAGCAAGTCCTCGGGATGGTGCTTTCGAGCGCCCTTCGCTTGGCCGGACTATTCAGAAAGGCAGGTGACGGGCGGGATCCGAGGCCTCCTCGCAGCCGAGGAAAGCGAGATGCTGCACCGTCAGCTCTTCCTCGCCCACCACGCCGCTGGTGACCCCCGCCTTTCCCCGCTCAAGGACCGGCACATCAACTTCATGGGCCGCTACCCGTTCAACATCAAGGCCAGCAGGCCGGCCAGGGCCTGCGCCCTCTCCGGGACCCGGACGCCGCCGAAGACGACGTGGGCAACGACCGAACGGGCCTGCTACGTACAGTGGAGACGTGGTGGCACATACCACTCCGAGCTGTCAGAACGGTGGTTCGGTGAAGTAGTCGCCGTCCCAGGCGGGTGTGGTCGGTTTGCTCATCGGCTGCTGGAGGACTCGTACAGCGTTTTCGATGCGGCCGAGGTCGATGAAACGCTCGGCACAGAGAGAGCAGCCGACTGTCGGGTGCCGTTCGAGGACTGCGGCGGCTTTCTCAGTGCGGCCAGCTTCAGCAAGCACGTCGGACAGGACCCAGGCCGCGTACCAGGTGTCGCCCTCGGGGTGCGACCGCGCGTGCTCGATCGCTTCATCGAGCAGCCGCAGTCCGAAAGAGACGGCCTAGATCCCGGCGTGCGCCGCTTCTCCTCCAGAAAGCCTTCCATCCCGTCCACCAGCCCTTTCAGCACGTTTCTGCCGAAGTAGCCCCGGTGTCCGTCCTGCCGGACGAACTCCTGGTCAAACACTGCGGGAAACTCTGGACCGGCGTCGTTCATCGCTTTCCCCTCCCTGGGTGGTCCGGACACTCAATCATGGGGACCGTCGGCCGGGCTGTCCGTCCTACAGCACCTTGACCAGGGCATTTTCCTCCCAGCCGTCCCCGTCACCGGTGGTGTGGGTCCAGTGGGGGGCGCCGCGCTCCATCCGGGGCGGGTGCCTCTGCCGCCGCAGGATCTACGGGCTTCCCTGGCTCCGGTCGATCTGGTGTGGGCGTGCCTGGAACGTCCGGCCGCCCGAAAGCTGGTGAAGGCTGCGGCCCGTGGCGAGCTGGCCCGGGTGGTCGGGTTTGCCGGCCGTATGGACGCGCCGCAGGGCCTCGCCCGGCGCCTGGAGGACCGAATGCGGCTGGCCGGGCCGATCAAAGATCCGGTGGGCCGGCTGATCGGCCAGGCCCTGCCCCAGCGCCAGCGGTGCGGCGACGCGCGGTGCGATGACCGCGTGCTGCTCGACACTGGACGGGACCGCCCTCGCTGCGAGGAGAAGCAAGTTGACCGCCGCGACCAGTGCCGTGCGGTGGCGGCCGCCGTCGAGGTGACGATGCCGCTGCACGCCTCGGAGACCGAGCGCCGCACGGCAACCGAGCAGCAACTGCACCAGACATCACCGCCCAGGCGTGGATCCGCGAACACCAGTGGGCACAGATCCGCGAGCAGCAGGCCGCCGCAGCTCAGGCTCGTGCCGAAACCGTGGCAGCGCAGCCGGCCGACGACGTTCCGGCAGCGCCGATGGCGACGGTCGTACTGCCCGCGCCGCGTCTGGTCGCCATGCCCGACCCGACCTATGGTGACGACCAGGAGCAGGAGCTCGTCCTTGGTGACCCGACCCGCGAGCAGGTCCGTGCCTGGCGGGTGCGGGGGTTGAAGGGCCACAGTGTCGTCTTCGACCACATCGACCAGTCCGGCGAGCCGTCGACCAGGTGCCTGTTCAGCCACCAGTGGTCGACCAAGCACAGCAGTACTCCCGGCTCGGGCACCTGAACCTCGGCTACACCACCTGGGGGCAGGCATGAGCGAGGTGAGGTGTCCGGTGTGGGCCTGGCCCGGGTCGTTCGAGTGAGTATCAGATGTCCGAGAGGCATGGTTTGTTGACAAGTCGGGGTGGGGTCGGGAGGGCCCGGAGGGGGAGCGCGGTGGTAGCGCGGGGGTGGCGGTGGATCGAGCGGGCGCACGTGACCGGTACCGATTCACGCCGGTTGAGGTGTATGCCCATTCCGGGCGATCGAATCCGATCGAACCATGACCGTTTCTGCCCTGAGGCTTGCCGGGGTCAGCGCTACGACGGATGGCGGGTATCCATACCCACGGCACTACGTTGTGGCACCGCGCGGCTCCGCTTGGTAGTACTGTCCGATTCCCGGTTCACGCCGGGCAGGCAAAGACCCCGGCTTCTGGTTGGTCGCCTCACCGGGGTCTTGCTTGCTCCACAACGTCTGTTCAACACCTTGAAGGAAGGAAGTTCCCTCGTGCCCAACCGACATCGATTCCGTCTCCCTGCCCGTGCAATTGCGCCTGCGGGGAAACTGAGCCGTGAACGTATCATCCCTGCCCCGCGAGTGGTTGAAACCCAGCGGTGGGATGTCACCACTGTCATGGTTCGCGGAAGCCTGCCCACTGGCGTCTTCTGCACCACCCTGCTGACGGTCCCGGGCCTTCTCACGCCCTGGGTGCTGCCCTTCCTGGCGCTTTTCTTGACGGCCTCTCACGGATCGTTCCTGGTCCGCCATGGGATCCGCCGCCGCTGACCGAAGGCTCGTGGGGCAGGAGCCTTCGCTCCCGCCCCACTGACCCTGCGTCAATCTCCTCATCGCGCCAACGGGCGGCGGGCACAAATACCCGCCTCCGCACCCCGAAAGAGACCTTCTATGTCCACCCGTTCGCACCCCGACCCTCAGCTGCCGACCCGCAAAGGCCCCGCCGTCGACGCCGGCCGGGCCGGCCACTGCACCGAAGCCATCCGCGACATCGCCGAAGACGCCGTCGTCGTCACCGACAACCTCCTCCACCGCGCCTTCGACCCCACCTCCACCACCTCCGAGCTCCTCCAACTCTTCGACACTCTGGCCACCCTCGTCCAGGAAGGCACCGCGGCCCTCGTCGTACGCCACAGATCCCACGGACTGCCCCTCAGCGATCTCGCACCCGACCTCCGCCTCAGCGAGGACCGCATCCGCAAGAAGTACAACCCCCGCTCCATCGACCAGCAGCTCGCCACGCGAGCCCGCCCCCTGCGCACCTCCCGTACCGCCGCCACCGCGGCCGACGACGTACGCACCACGAAGAATCTGCTGCGCCTGCCCCGCCAACGCCTGGCCTGCGCACTGACGCGCATGTGGAAGCAGTCCCGGGTCCCTCAGGCCACCCTCGCTCGGCACATGAATATCGACCCGTCCTACGTCTCGCGCATGCTCTCCGGTGACCGCGATGTCGCCCTTCACCACGTGAGGTCGATCGCCGAAAAGTGCGGCGCTGACATCAACCTGGTCGTGCCCCTGTGGGAGGCCGCCAACAGCGTGGAGACCACCACCGACCCCGTCCTCGCCCTGCGCGCCTATCTGCGTGCCCTGCACTACGCAGCCGGATCCCCCAGCCACGCAAGAATCCTTACGTCCACCCAGCGCACCATCACCAAGGCCGAAGTGCGCCAGGCCCTCGAAGGACCCGGCGTTCCGGGGTGGCACGTCGTGCGGCCACTCACCATCGCCCTCCAGAGCATGCCCGAGAACACCCGGCCACTGTGGCGCAAGGCCCATTCCGCCGTCAGGGCCGGGAACACCGGCACCGTCCCCGCCGCCGCGTTCGGCTGACCACAATCGCGAGAAAGTTATGAGACCAGCACCAGCCACCGTCCTCACCAATTCCTTCTACGCCTTCTACGACCTCCACCGCCCTGCCTACCGCGACTACGCCGCGGCCTGCCTCGCCCCGGAGGAAGCCAAGATCGCGGTCTCCCACCTCTTCGACCTCGTCGCCAGCCACTGGAGCACCATCGTCCGCGAACCCGACCCGGCAGCCTGGGCCTGGTACCGCCACACGCAGACCGTTGCCCGGCGCAGCGGACACACCCTGACCCCGGTGGAAGAGACCCTGCTCCTCCACGAGGAGCTTCAGCTGAGCGTCGACAAGATCGCGACCGTGACCGGCACTGACCCGGCGGCCGTCAGCTCACGTCTGGCCGCAGCTCGCCGCCATCCTGATCACACTGAGGCACAGTGGTGTGCTGAGCGTGGCGTGGCTGTTGGTCAACCAAGTTATGGCACCCGCCCGTCTCGACCGCCACCCGTCGAACCAGCCGGATGCGAAGGGAAAATGCGCTCCGCCCCTTACCGACACCGAGCTCACGGGCAGCGTCGTTGACCACGGCACTCGACGGTGCGCACCCGGATTTCTGGGGCCGCCCTCCATCGAGTGCCTGCGTGCAGAGCTACTGGATGTGGATGTAGAAGCGGTCGTTGGTCTGGTAGGGGCGCGGCAGGGAGGCGTCCCAGGCGAGGATGCGGTCGTCGACGTAGTACTTGCGGAGCATGCCGCCGGCGACGCGGTTGTCGGTGGCGGGGATGGACTTCACGGAGAAGTCGGGTTTGGGGTGGCCTGCGCCTTCGAGGGTGGAGGCGAAGGGGTATTCGTCGCACTGCTCACCGGACGGTGGGCGGGTGGGCAGGCCGGTGTCGAGGTAGGTGAGCCGTTGAGGCCCGGTTTTGAAGCAGGCGCCGTCCTTGTGGTCCTTATTCGCCTTGGACTCGACGGGGTGCAGCTTCTTCGTGATGCGGTGCAGGCCCGGTGCGTCCGGGTTCCCGGCGATGTACTTGCCGGGGATGTACTTGTTGCGGGGCCAGGGCACGCCGGGGGCGGCGAGGAGTGGGTAGGTGGTGTTGGGGCGGTTGTGGGCGGCGTCGATGTGTTCGGCGACGGCGTGGTGGGTGGATCCGAGGGTGTAGGTGAGGTACGGGGTGACCTCGCTGAACACGCACGCCTTGGGGTACTTCGCCTTCCCGAGATTGAAGTAGGCGGCGGAGTCGCAGCGCAGCATGCGGCCGGGAGTGCGGCCGCGGGTGAGGGTTTTGTACTCCTGGTTGTCGGTGAAGAACTCGACCGTCCACTGGTTGTAGGAGATCTTGTCGCGGCCCTCGCTGACCTGTTCGTGGTTGTAGGTGTCCCACCAGGCCCAGTCGGGGTTGTTGTCCCAGGTCGCCCACGGCATCGTGTAGGAGCCGCGGGTGGCGTGGCAGACGTCGGAGTCCTGTACGCACTGGCCCAGCAGGGACAGGGGGACGTTGGGTGCGACGAAGATGTTGTCGATCGGCCCCCAGTCGTAGTCGACGGAGTCCTTCTGGATCTGGGCGAAGACGCGGGCCCGGCGTTCGTGGTCGTCGCCCTGGGCGAAGACCTCCAGCTTGGCGGAGGTGGTGCCTTCCTCCTCGATCGGGATGCCCTTGTTGTCGATCGACCAGTACACGACCTTGATGTTGTAGCGGGTGCAGTAGGTGAAGCGGTTGTACACCCGGCCGATACCCGTTTCGACGTTGTCGCCCTTGAAGCACGCCTCGTTCAGCGCCGCGTCGGGCCGCTCTGTGATCGGCGCCGCGACGAACGGCACCGCGTCCCCGGCCGGGGCAGGCGGCTGCGGATTCGCAGCGGCCGCCGCATCCGACATCTGCTGGCCGCTCAGCAGCGTGAGCGCCGGCCACACACTACGCGCCGACGCTTCGCCGGAGGCCGGCCGCTTGCTGGACTGCACGGTGGGGGCGGGCACCGGAAGGCTGGTTGCACCTCGCGCGCGGGCCTGCCGTGCCTGGGCGCGCAGTCCGGACAGCTCCTTCTGGCTGATGCCGACTTTCATGGTGATGGTTGCGGTCCTGGCCGTGGAGGGCTTGGCGGACTGCGGGTCGGTGGGTGCGGGTTGGGCGGTGGCCAGGTGAACGGGTGAGGCGAGAAGTGCGGCTGCGGTGGCCACGGCCAATGCTCTGGCACGCCATGGCCTGCGGTACGGCATCATGGAACTCCCCCTCGCGTACTGGCCCCGTGGGCAGGCCAAGTCGTCCACCCGATCAGGGCATGTGGTGATGACGCGTCACCGAGCGTGACAGGGGGTTACGAAGCGATACAAGGCGCACAAGGGGGCGTACGCCCGTAAGTCACTCCTGAGAGCGCATAGCGGAAGTTATTCCCCGGTTGGTTGTTCCCGCCTCGTAAGAAGAAGCGGCCCTGGGTGGTCTCACGCACCGGTGACGCTGATGCCGCCGAGCCACGGACCGTGGAAATGGTCCTCTTCCAATTGGACCCCGGTCATCTCCCGTAGCGCCAGCACAGCGCGCTCGGACGGCTCCAACGCGGCGGCTTCGCCTGACGGCTCGCCCGCCGCTGTATCGGGGAACCCAGCAGCGGTCAGCACCTCCCCCGCCGCGCCGAAGTCGTCGCCGAAGCGTCTGCCTGTAACGGCATCGAGCCAGCCGAGCACAGCACCATCCACCGCGAAATGGACCACCAACTGGTTGGGATCCTCATACGCGCACACCGCACTCCGCCCACCCCCGGACAGGGCTGCCAGCACATCTTGGCTCGCGCCCACCCAGCCGGTCGTGCCTTCGAGTTCAACCACCAGACTCCAGCCTGCCGCCACCTCACACCCCAGCAGCAGCACCCCCCTACCGCCTCCCTGAACGAGCCGCTCGGTTGCCCGCTCCAAACCATTGGGCATTACCCCCACAGTCGCGGCACCCATGCGTTTCAGTACTCCCGCGGCGTCCCCGGGCGCCAGCGTCACACACCAGGCCTCCCCGAACAGCTCGGTCAGATCCACCAAAGCGATCCCTCCCGGACGTGACCTAACGCAATCTTCAACGGGACTGTAAAACGATCGGTGTAACTCCCGATCATGGAAGATGCATCGATGACCAGCGACAACGTGACCGAGGCCGAGACCGTCGAGCCGTCTGAGGCCGTGGTGCCGAAGTCCATGGACCACCGGCTGATCGACGAGCTCGTGGGTCGGGCACAGGCCGAGGGCCTGCAGCTGACCGGCGAGGGCGGACTGCTCCAGCAGCTGACCAAGCGGCTCCTGGAGTCCGCCCTCGAAGGTGAGATCACCGACCACCTCGGCTATGACAAGCACGACCCTGCCGGGAAGAACGGCGGCAACAGCCGCAACGGGACCCGGGCCAAGACCGTGCTCACGGACGTCGGCCCGGTCGAGATAACCGTGCCTCGCGACCGCGAGGGCAGGCCTCTACCGAACCCGGGGCGGTTCATCCCGTGTCTGGTGGACTGCCGGTGGACAGCTGTGCGTGACGCCCCGCCAAGAGGCTTCTTATCGCCCCCGGGAAAGTGTTGATCCCTTGTGTGTTGGTGGGGCCGCATGCGGCAACGTGAGACTGTGCCGTTTTGACAACCGTTTGGTGTGGCACGGCCGCATGCACAGCGGGGCTCGGAGATACGAGAGGCCTGTTCAGCGTCGGATCGCTACGACCTCGACCTCCGCGTTCATTGCGCGCAGACGGCGCGCCGAGTGGAGGAGAGCAACCTGAGCGAAGGCGAAGTGAGAGTCGACGGTGATCTCCTTCCCGTCCTTCAGGAGGATCGCGAGGACGACCTTCAGCGTTCCGAAGTCGTTCAGTAGGCGGTGGCCGGGGAGAGCTGATCCGGAACGCCTGGGCGGAGCCGAAGCTCTCCTGGGAGCCTTCCGGAGCTCAGTGTTGAGCTGCGGGTGACTCGGGTCGGCGAGCATGCGTTCACGGACTGCCTGGGCGCTCACCGCCTCGCGGCTGCGGCTGTCCAGCGTGCGGAGCCGATCGACGAAATCCAGTTCGGGCAGCGGGGTCCGGGCGCGAGCAGACCTCCTCTATCGCATGTAGATCGTTGAAGAATTCCTCCGGCGCGGTGTCATCGGCAGCTTGATGGTCGACTCGGAACATTCGATCCGCATGTGCTTGGACTACTGGAGGCGGTGAGGCCAACGGGATGTCGCTGACCGTTCCGCAGTTGCGTCGGACGACGGCGCCGAAGCGGTCGAGTCCGAAGCCGCCGATGCGCTCGGGCCGACGACGGAATGCTCGTCGATGCGCCCCTGGCGTTGAAGGCCGTCAGCGGAGTGACTCCGTTCGTTGGCCTCCAGGCCGGTGCCCCGCTCGACGGCCGGACACCAGTCGGCACGGCCCCGGAGCATTGCCCCTACGGCATCGTCGCTGGAGAGGGACGAGATCAGCGACGACTTCTCCACGGCCTACTGTGTCCTCGTTATCGGTGCCAACAACACGGTGAACGCTGTCGACGCAGGGGGTCTCACCACCCGGATCATCGTCGCGCCCGGCCCCAACGTCTGGAGAACGGTCGGGTCTTGGTGTCTTCACACCTTCGACGGTCTCCGGCAATGCCAGTGTCCAGAACCCGCCCTTCTGCAGTCCCAACAACCGCCCATTCGGGACGCCAAGGGCAGCGGCGAGGAGCTCGTCAGTGCTCTTAACAGATACCGGTGGGTGCGGAGGTTCTTCTCCGAAGTTCCTGACGGATGTCAGTACAGGTCAGCGCACCGGGCGGCATGTACTGAACGAGGATGGGGACGTGCTGTCGTCCCTTGACCCGCCTTCGCACGGATGAACCGACGTTCCGCCGTGCCGAGGCCGGGAGGTCGGTCCGCGGACACCCATCGAGAAAGGGCGACACCATGTCGGACCAGGATCGTCGGGCACGGTTGATCCGTGCCCTGGAGTACCGGCAGATCTTCGATGACCGGCTCGACCGAATCGAGCGGCAGGTTCCGTTCGACTCGGTCCACGATGTCGACACCTCGGAATCCGTGGAGCTGTGGGAACTCCCCCAGGGCGACCAGCTCCAGGTGGGACGGGACGCGCGGTACTCACCGACACCGGTCCGCACGGTGCGCCACGTGCTCGGCCAGTGCGACGTGAAGCACGAGGACATGACGTTCGTCGACGTCGGCTGCGGCAAGGGGCGGGTTCTTCTGCAGGCTACCGAGTTCCCCTTCCGGCGCATTGTCGGTGTCGAGGCGTCAGAGACGCTCTGCGACATCGCCCGGGCCAACGTCGAGAAGGCCTCGGCGACACTCGAGGGCTGCGACCGGATCGATGTGGTGCACGCCGACGCCACCCGGTTCGACGTCCCGGACGACGCCGGACTCTTCTACTTCTACGAGCCGTTCTCCACGGAAGTGTCCTCGGCCGTACTGGAGAGGATCGAGGATTCCGTGCGCCGTCACCCGCGTCCCATCGTCCTCTGCTTCACCGGCCGGGGCCAACCCGACGGCCAGGCCGGCGAGCACGATACCCCCCCAGTGGCCGCCGCCGCCGCGGAGATTCGACCCCGATGGAAGCGGATCGGCACCGTCAGCTCCCCGGACGCCGCGTTCTACGACTCTTTGCTGTACGCGTACGAGGACCACGGCTCGTCCGAGGCCCAGGCCGTCCCGGATTCCTGAGAGGCAAACCATGCGCGCTGCCATGACCGCCGCAGAGCAGCGGTTTCTGCTCGACACGGCCGTTTCCCTGCCCGATCTCTTCCGCGCTGTTGCTGCGGCCCGTGGTGCCGCCCCGGCCCTCCGAGACGGCGAGCGGACCCTCAGCTACCGCGAGCTCGACGACCTGACGGACCGGATCGCCGCACGCCTGGCGGCGGAAGGGGTCCGACCGGGCGACCGGGTGGGGATCCTCCTCCCACGCTCGGCCGAGACGCAGATCTCCATCCTGGCCGTCCTCAAGGCCGGAGCCGCCTATGTCCCGCTCGACCCCTCCTATCCGGCGGAGCGGTTGCGCTTCCTGGTACGCGACGCTGAGATCCGGGTGGTTGTCGGCGACGCCGGGCACTGCGCTGCCGGCGGGCTCAAGGATGTCCGTGTCCTCGCCCCCGAGGCTGAGGAGACGATCCCGCCGGCGCCGCCCGTCCCCCTCGACGGCAGCGAATTGGCGTACGTGATCTACACCTCCGGTTCGACCGGCACGCCCAAGGGGTGCATGGTCCAGCACACCAGCGTCCTCGACCTGGTCCGCGGCGTGATGTCGGTGGTCGACCTGGACACGGAGGACCGCGTCGCGCTCTTCCTCCCGTTCATCTTCGACGGGTCCGTCCTCCAGTTCTGGCTCTCCCTGGCTGCCGGCGCGATGGCCGTCGTCGTCCCGTCCCGGGTGGCGCAGTCGATGCCCGACTTCCTCGACCTGCTTCGACGCGAGGCTGTGACCCTCGTCATACAGGTCCCCACGACGCTGCGGGCGCTCGCCCACGCCCACGAGGAGGCAGGCCAGCCTCCCCTCGCCCTCCGGTACGTCCTGGTGGGCGGCGAGAGCGTAGAGCTTGATGTCGTCTCCGCCTTCCTCGCGCGCTGCCCGGGCACGCCGCCCGAGGTCGTCAACATCTACGGACCGACCGAGGCGACCTGCGTCGCCACCTGTCGCGTGCTGACCCAGGAAGACTTCGACGGCCCCGTGCGCTCGCCGATCGGTACGGCGCTGCCGCACCTGCTCGTCGAGGTACGCGGCGAGGCCATGGAGCCGGTCCCGGACGGAGAGGTCGGCGAACTGGTGATAGCCGGCTCGGGCGTGGCCGTGGGCTACCTGGGGCGCCCCGAACTGACAGCCGAACGCTTCGTCGTCCTCGACACTCCGCAGGGGCCGGTGCGCTACTACCGGACCGGGGACCTGGCCAGACGGCTGCCGGACGGCGCCTTCGCGTACCTGGGCCGCAACGACCAGCAGGTCAAGGTGCGTGGCATCCGCGTGGAACTCGGCGAGGTGGAGACGTATCTGCGTGCCCACCCGATGGTCAGGGAAGCCGCCGCCACGGTGGTCGACACCCAGGCCGGCGCCCAGTTCCTGACCGCGTGTGTGGTGCTCGCCGACCAAGCACCGGAAAAGCCTGACGCGTTGCTGCGGCAGCACATGCTCGCATCCCTTCCGCCCTTCATGGCGCCGGATCGCTATCAGTTCGTCCCTGAGTTGCCGTCGACGGACTCAGGCAAGCTGGACCGCCGCGCTGTGCACGACATGGCAACTCCGCGTCGAGCTCCCCGCCCCTGATCGAGTCGCCGGAGCCCTCCTGGCCGGTGCGCGGAAGCGCCAGACCGCTGCTGCCTTTCGGCAGCAGCGGTCTCAGGCTTTCGGGGGAACCCCGTGCTGAATCACTTGCCCTCGGCTTCGACCGAACGCAACGAACGCTCCGTCTCCCGGTATCGACTGCTGAGCCGCTGTCGGGACAGCGACGCCAGCACATAGTCCCCGGGCGGGCGCACATGCCAGCTCAGGTCCAATGCCAATCGATGGTGAACACGGTTGTACCGGCTCTCGAGACGGTGGGTCGTGTCCCGGACCATGTCGGGGTCGTCGTGGAGTTGAATCACTCCCTGGGACTGCAGCCAGACGCTCCCGCTGCGGTACTTGGCAACGGACATGGCGGCGTGAGGGTTCCTCAGCAGCACAGCGCAATCGCGTTTGTCGACGAGGAACGAGATGCGGTCCTCCCCCTTGACGTCGATCACATCGAATCCGATCTGGCGACAGCGCAGGAGGCCCTGGTGGTCAAGGCAGGCCACGTGTCCATAGGTGGGACTTGCGGACCTGCAGGAGCGATGCGTGGCCCGGCGCGTCATGCCGAGAATGGCCAGCTCGTCACGGTCCTCGTGCAGCCCCGGCTCGTCTTCCGCGCCATTCGCCTTCTTCTCCCAGAAGGCGTCGTGCACGCCTGGCTCATAGGTCTGGGGCTGGTCGGCCATGCTGTGCCTCGGGGGCAACGCAGGAACGTAAGACGTGGATCGCACTACGGGCGCATCCCCGAGCTCGCTACGGATGCGGTAAGCCAGGACCTCCAGCCGCAGCCGTTCGTTCCGTTCGCGCTGGTCCCAACTCGTGTAATTGCCGTCCGTCTGCTCACCGGGCTTTCGCGTGCTGTACATCTCCGCCAGGGTGCGAATCAGCTTGTGCTCGGAGTCCGGCGACTGTGAGAGAAAGCCGCCCACTTCGAAGCTCACTTGACTGCCGACGCCGGCCGGAACAGACAGCGCGACCAGCGGATCGAGCGCCGTGGCTCTCGCCTTGATCCTGTTCTCCACCGTGCTCATGACCACGTTCCCACCGATGGTGGCCGCCCAGACCGGCGTGACGCTCACGCCGCCCCGTCCCGTGTGAACGGCCAGATGCACATACGGACGATCGGGACTGGGCAGATGGGTGGCGCGGCCGAAGGGCGGTCGTAGAAGGGAACACTCGTCTGCAGTGAGCGAGATGCCCTCCACCCTCTCGATCAACGCGGAAACGCGGGATGCGCGTCGCTTGATCTCCTCTCGCGCCGCACGGGCCAGCGCAAGCTCGTGTCCGGAAAGGTGCCTTCTCTGCGCGGCGTCTTCGAGCAGCCGAACTGATTCAGCTGCGGGCGCCCGGCCAAGCTCCCCTATCGCTTCGGATGCATCGGCAGGAAGTGCACGAGGTAGAGGGGGGGACTCATGAGTTCGCTGCACCTGCGCAGCCTCCTTGAATTTGGGTGTGGACGGGCCCCCGGGCCGCCGCCGGAGGCGTTCAGTCGAGCCAGGTCAGCAAGTGATGTAGCTCATCACGCAGTTGGGCGACGGTCGGACGCCGCACTTCAATGTCCGTCTTCGTCTGCTCGCCGACCGGCGAGGTCCGGTAGACGTGGGTGAACTCCTCCACGGCGGGCAGCTGGAGGACCAGCGACGCCGCAGCCTTGCCCGCGGAGCGGGAGATACAGTGCAGGACCTGGTGATCGATGTGATAGACGGTCCCCGCCGGAAGGAGCGCTTCGAACACGGAAGTCAGTCGTTCCTTGCCCTGCGCCACCAGGGAGAAGGTCTTTCCCTGCCCGATCGGCAGGTACTTGTAGCAGTGGTACTCCGTACCCGGGCCGATCCTGAACTCCTGCGCGAAGTACTCCCCGACCACGAGCGCGGTCGTGAAGTCCCAGCGGTGCGAGTGGATATCCTCGGTGATGCTCCCTGTCGCGTCCGGCTGCGGATGCCACATGTGGAGACGCAGCCGCCAGGGGTTCTTGTCGCCAGCCAGCAGCACGACCTTCAGGAAGTTGTTGGCGTGATAGTACGAGCGGGCCGCGACATCGGTGAGAACGTCTTCGTCGGCGATGATCTGGCCAATCAGAGAACGCAGTTCGGCCGGTGCGGCGAGCCGACGAACCACTGACTCCGAGCCCTGGAACGTCGTGCCGTGCCCGCTGTCCACGACCACTTCCAGGTGGTCTTTGACTTCCTGCAGGGACGCCCCTGCCAGAGCCTGCACCATAACCTGTACCTCCGGTTTCGGACGCTGGCGGTTCCAGCGAGTCGATGGTTGGGGTGGGGCGTACCGTGTGTCGACGGCCGCCTTTCCGGTTCTGTTGGCTGCGGGCCGGCCAGTCCGGGCGCTAGTCCTCACCGAGGGCGACCAGGAACGCGGGGGCCCCTTCGAACGGCGACCGGCCTTGGGCCGTGATGATGTTGTCAGCGATCAGCAGGTCGCCGCGGCGCCACCGCACGTGGGTCCGCACCGCGTCGTAGGCGTGCTGGACGGCGGCCAAGTCATCGTCGGACAGCGTTGTCCCGTCGCCGAAGTAGGTGTTCGTCGGAAGGTACTTCCCGAACGTCTCGGTCATGACCCTGCGCTCGACGGGATCCAGATTCCCGGCGTTGAGGAAGGAGATCTGGTTGAACCAACACTCCTCCCCGGTCGTCGGGTGGGCGAGGAAGCCGGGGCGGTGGCGCATCGTGTGCAGCGTGCCTTCGGGGAGCCACGAGGACTCGATCCCGGCGGCCCGGAGCACCTCGTCCAGTGCGGCGCGGTCCGGTACGGAGAACGCCTCCTGCCACGAGATCCCGAACTTGGCGTGAAAGGACCGGCTCATCATCCAGCCTTCAGCGCGGACACGGTCGGCGAGATGGGCCGGCAGATGCTCGGCTATCCGGCGCATGTCCCCGAGGTGGGTCCGCCCCGCGCCGTCCGGCGGTGCGAGGCACGCGGTGAGCACCACGGTGGGGAACGTCCTGCTGAAGGATGCTTCTTGGAACGGGCAGATCATACGATCGCCCGGCCAGGTGATCGGCGAGACGATGCCATTCCCGAAGTCGCTGCGGTTGTTGAACGCCTCCGTGGGGGTATGGGCGGCGATACCCAGGGCGTCGCGCGCCCGGACGAGGCCCTCCGGCCCGTCCAGGGGGAGGCCGTGGACGAGTACGGCTCCGTGGACCAGGCGCTGGTCCCGAATCGTGGCAGCCGCTTCCCGCAGCCACGTGAACGGTTCGTCGCCCTCGGCGTCGAAGCAGGGCACGAGCGCTTCCGGCAGCGGAGGGACGGTCTGCCTCACGGGGTCTCCTTGTCTCCGATCGGTTCAGCGTCGGGCCAGGGCGACGTCGACGGCACCGCTGATCTTTGCGACCGCCTCCGCCGTGTCGTCGTCGGTCAGCGTCAGTGGGGGAGCGATCCGGATCACGCCGCGCTCCGCGCGCGTCATCACGCCCGCCTGCGCCGACGCCTCGGCGATAGCGGCGGCTGACTCCGGCGTGTCGGCCTCGATGGCGACCACCAGGCCAAGCCCGCGGACATCGGTGATCAGCGGGCTCGCCCCGAGCTTCCGTAGGCCCTCCAGCAGCGCGTTCCCCTGGGCTGCCGCGTTCTCCACGAGCTTCTCGTCGGTCATGACGTCGAGGACGGTGTTTCCGACGGCGCTCGCGACGGCGTGTCCGCCCGTCGTGTGCCCGTACCGGAGCCCCTGCGCGACGGGTTCCCGGACGAACGTCTCCTTGATCCGGGAGGTCACCGTCACCGCCGCCAGCGGTACGTAGCCGCCGCTGATCCCCTTGCTCATGGTGACGAGGTCCGGGGTGATCCCCTCGTGCTCGAACCCGAACATCCTTCCGGTGCGCCCGAATCCGCAGAACACCTCGTCCAGGATGAGCAGTGCCCCGTGCCGGTCGCACAACTCCCGCAGTCGCGCCAGGAACCCGGCCGGGAGCACGACGCAACCGCCGAGGCCCAGCAGCGGCTCCACCATGACCGCAGCGGCGGGCGGTCCGGCTTCGAGCGCCCGTGCGAACGCGGCGATCAGCGCGTCGGCGCCCTCCTCGGTCCGCAGTTCGCGTGGTGCCGCCGGCAGGGCGACGTGCTCGATCGGGAACGGCGGGGTCCACTCGCTGACGGTGAACGGCAGCTTTGAGAGCTGCTGCGCCAGGAAGGTCGTCCCGTGGTACGCCGCCTCGAAGGTGATGACGCGGTCACGGTGCTCGCCGAGGTTCCGCCAGTACTGGAGCGCGATCCGCAGGGCCGCCTCCGTTGCCTCTGAGCCACTGTTGAGCAGCACCGTCTCGTTCAGGTCGCCCGGCAGCAGCTCGGCCAGCCGGGCGGCCAGGGTCTCGGCGGGATCGTGGCTCGACACCATGGGGTCGTAGTGGACGAGCTGCTGGAGCTGCTGCGTCGCGGCTTCGATCAGCCGGGGGTGTCCGTGCCCGCAGGATGCGTTGAGGACCCCGGAGATGCCGTCCAAGTACCAGTTGCCCTCCACGTCGCGGACGCGGTTGCCGAGCGCCTCCACGATGCGCAGCGAGCCGGCCTGTTGGGTGATCGGTGTCCAGGGCCGCCACAGTGAACTCGTCCGAGTGGAAGGGTGCATTTCGTGACTCTCCAGGTTGTCGGTTCTTCAGGGTTTTGGTTCGGGGACGTGTGAGAACGCGGAGGTGAGCCGGTCACGCCAGCGGGTGCCGAACGCGCGGACTCCGTAGGTGGTGTTCTCCTCGTCAAGAAGGAGCCGGAGCCGCAGTTCGCCGTCGTGGAGTGTCACGCCGGCCAGCAGCCCGCACATCGCGGGCGGCTCGCTGCGGCTCGGGGTGACCTCGACGGCCGGGACACCGGCGACGTCAACAGTGGGCGGCCCGGCGTGCGTGTAGCTGAGCATGGCCGAGACCGCGCCGGAGAACGTGGAGCCGAGCGTGGTGACCGCGGTGAACGGCACATCCGCGTGGTCGAGCTCTCGGTACCAGTTCCGAAGAAAGTCGCCCGTGGGGTCCGGAGACCGGGGGCACCCGGGCGGGTCCAGGGACACGACGGTATTCATGAAGCACCCGACGACATCCGTGTAGGCGGCGTTCCGCCCGCCCCACGGATAGCCGACCGTGGTGGGCGCAGGCTCAGCGACGTCGCGCAGGGCGTGGTGGATCGAGTGCAGGACGTAGGGGAACAGCGACCCACGAAACCCGTGCGGGACGGCGACGCTCGGAAGGGTTTCGACGGGAATGGCCCGAGTGGTCCGGGCCGAGGGTCGCTGGAATTCGCCGACGGACTCCAGGCGTTCCGTCCAGAACTTTATCCCGGGGCCGTCGGCGGCTTCCTTCTCGGATTTCGCCCGGTCGAAAACGGCGTTCCGATATCGCTCCATTAGGTGCTCGTCAGGTGCGGATGGGGCGGCCAGTTGCCGTTTGATCAAACGCACCGAATGCTCATCAACCAAGGCATGATCGAGAACCAGCAGCAGATGGTCGCCCATGGGGGACCGAATGAGGCACGCCGTCATCGAGGCGCCGTCCAGCGAGGCTTCGAATTCCTCGACAACCCGTTCCACGGATTCCGCGACCGCTTCCGCGTCCAAGGCGCGGAGTTCGGTGACATGACACTCGGACGGGTTCCACTCCTGGTACGCGGTACCCCGGGAGAACTGGATCCGGTGGGATAGTGCGGGATTGCTGAGCAGCACGGACTCCAGGACCTGACGGACGTCCTCGGTCACCAGCCGGGCCGACGGTGTACGGAACATCATGGTCACGGTCCCTCTGCGACCCGAACGCTGCGCATCCAGGCCGAAAGCCAGTTGGGCACTCGACAAGGGAATCCTGTCGGTCATGCGGTCCCCCTGATTTCTTACGTGGACTGCGGTTCTGCGGCGTACGTCCGGCTCTGCGAGCAGAATCAGAGAAGGTGACTGAATATTGTCGACCAGTTGGCGAGATCTATTGCGATGCCGACTGGTGAAGCCAACGCAACACCACGCTCACGCCCACTGCGACGCGTCCTCATATTGCCCGTTCCCCAGCCCTCGGGAGTCCTAACAGGTAACAGGGCTCAGCGGCTCAACTCCTTTATCGGGCCGTGCTAGGTTGCCCGCCATGACGGAAGTGGCGAACGATTCTCAGGGTCTCGAAACGGAAGTCGAACGCCCGAGTCTTTGGCGGCAGCGCGACTTCATCCTCCTGTGGAGTGGTCAGACGCTCAGCGAGGTGGGATCGGCGGTCACCCGGGTCGCCCTGCCGCTGCTCGCGGTCGTCGTGCTCGACGCGAGCACATTCCAGGTCGGGCTACTTACGGCCGCCACCACTCTGGCGTTCGCGGTGGTCGCGCTGCCCGCCGGCGCGATCGTAGACCGGCACCGCAAGCGCTCCCTCATGATCGTCTGCGATCTGCTGCGCCTGCTGATCCTTGGCTCGGTACCGCTAGCCGCCGCCTTCGACGTGCTGACGATGGGGCAGCTCTACGTGGTCGCGCTCGCGGCTGGTGTGTGCACCGTGTTCTTCGACGTCTCGTACCAGAGCTACCTGCCCTCGCTGATCCGCACCGACGAGCTGATGGCGGCCAACGGCAAGCTCGGCACCACTCAGTCGCTGGCGCAGCTCGGCGGGCCGAGCCTGGGCGGCGGGCTGGTCGCTCTGGTGGGCGCTGCCATGGCGATCGTCGTGGACGCGCTGTCGTACGCTCTCTCGATGCTGGCGATGCTCGGCATTCGGCGGAGGGAGGAGCCGCCGCCCCCGCCGCCCGCGGACGAGCCGCTGAGCCGCCGGATCACCGAGGGGCTGCGGTTTGTCTTCGGCCACCCGATCCTGCGCCGGGTTGTGATCTGCACGGGCACAGGGAACCTGTTCGGAGGCATGACCGCGGCGCTGGCCATGGTGTTCCTGGTCCGCGAGCTGCACGTTGGCCCGGCGCTGACCGGCCTGATCCTGGCGGGTTCGGCGATCGGCGGCATCCTTGGGGGGATGTTCGCGGGCAGGCTCGCCGAGCGGGTCGGCTCGGCCCGGATCATCTGGGTGTCTGTGCTGGTCTTCAGCGCGCCCCAGGTCATCGCGGCGGCTGCCTGGGAGGGCTGGGGCACACTGCTCTTCCCGCTGGGCTGGGCCAGCGCCGGTTTCGCGTACATGGTCTACAACATCGCCCAGGTGACCTACCGACAGTCGGTGACTCCACCCGAGTTGATGGGCCGGATGAACGCTGCCGTTCGCTGGGTGGTGTGGGGCACCATGCCGATTGGCAGCCTGCTCGGCGGAGCGCTCGGCAGCCTGATCGGAGTGCGCCCCGCCCTCGTGGTGGCCTTCGCAGGCTCCTGGGCGGCCGGCTGGTTCGTGTTCTTCTCACCGCTCCGTCGCATGCGGGACATCCCCCGACCCGAAGCGGGCTGAGGGCGCCGGAACGGGACGACTGCCTGGGGCATCGGATTGATAGGACTGACACATGGCCATGGGTTTCACCGCAGGCATCGCGGACTTCGACCAGAAGCAGTTCGACGCGCTCGACGCAGGGGCCGGCGCGGCCTCCTCCTACGGTCGGCTCCGCCAGCACGAGGAGGACCGCCGGTGGGCCGCCCGCTACCTCGGATGGGTTGAGGGCGAGGTGCTGAGGGCGGTCGTGCCGGTGTACCGGCACCGCATGCGGTCGTGGGCCGACCCGTCGTACGACCCCCGCGCTTGGGGTCTTCCG
This sequence comes from Streptomyces sp. NPDC005899, assembly GCF_040629645.1. Taxonomy (NCBI): domain Bacteria; kingdom Bacillati; phylum Actinomycetota; class Actinomycetes; order Kitasatosporales; family Streptomycetaceae; genus Streptomyces; species Streptomyces sp. NPDC005899. Next base: position 19,673 of record NZ_JBEXWB010000022.1, read on the forward strand.
GATGGAGAGCCCGACGAGTTCACGCCGGCGACCTCGCTTCTGGTCGGCGGATGCCTCGACCGGCGCACCGGTTTCCACGTCGAAGCGAGAGCCAGGACGCCGGGCGAGCTGCGGAGGATTCTCGTCGAGCTTGCCCGGCTCGCCGCTGCCGAGGACCGTGGCCTGGTGTTCCCCTACCTGTACGACGACGCCCGGGACGCGCTGGCAGCGGCGACTGAAGACCGCATCGTATGGGCCGAGCTTGGTCGGGAGGCCCATCTGTACGGGTTGGCCGATCCGAAGTGGGAGCAGGCACTCCCGTCCAGGGTGCGCTACCGGCTCCGGCGGGACCGGCGCGCGATCGCGGACGTCCCGATGACGGTGGCTGAGGCGTCCTGGGGCGATGTCGACGAGTGGGCTTCCCCGTTGATTGCCAACCACAACGCGGCCAAGGGGCAGCGGGAGCCGGCCGAGTTTGTGAGCTTTCGCTTCTCCCGCTGGCAGGAGAACCCGGACGTTCGGCTGCTGGCCTTCACGGCCGAGTCGGCCGGGCTGCGGGGCGTGCAGTCAGTCCTGTTGTGGGGCGACGAGCTGGAACTATACGAGATCGGGCTGGCCGGCGAGGAGAGTGACGAGCGCTTAGCGCTGTACCTCAACCTGCTCTTCCACCAGCCGATCCGGTACGCGCGAAGCCTCGGCATCGATCACATACGTCTCGGCTCGAAAGCGGAGACGGCGAAGGGACGGCGGGGCGGCGTCTTCGCCACCCTGCACGGCGGAGTTCTCGGCCGTGCCGAGACACGACGCCTCGCGCGCGTCGGCTCATGAGATCGCGCCCGTTGCCGCCTTCGTGGCTTGCCGCGCCTCAAGACATCGTTGTGCGCGCAGGAGCTTGACGTCGGGGAGGAGGGAGAGGTGTTCCTCGCGGACCAGGTCGAAGCGGAGCGAGAAGGCGACCAGGGCCTCGCGCTTCGAATGCATGCGCCCTTCGTTCAGGTACTTGGCCCACTGGCTGACCGGAAGCTTCTGGTCAGCAAGATAGTCGATGTGGTAGTTGACGCTGCTGCGGTTGGCGTCCCTGAACTGCTCGATCCCCCGCAGTCTTTCGACCACCTCTTGGACGGAGGGCACGGCCGCCATCGAGGAACCGCGCAGACGCGACTCGCACAAGGCGACGAGAACGGCGAAGTACTTGGTCGTCGTGTCCAGTTTGGACATCGCGGACTCGGTAGGCGTAGCGGCCATTTCGGGCCCGAGCAGGCGGGGCGGGGATGTGAAGACGGTGAGTTCGCCGATGCTTGCGCTGGAGGGGATGAGGATGCGCGACATCTCGAACGGGATCACCATGCCAAGCTGGCGGGGGCGCGCCTTGACGAGTTCAGTTCCGCCCTCCAGATTCTCGATGACGAACGTGGTGCCGGTGGTGAAGTTCGAGAAGAAGAGGTGCTGGTCGGACACCTCAAAGGTGCCGATGCTGGGCGTAGCATTGGGCTGGAATTCTCCGGTGGCGTTGGGTATGCCGAAGTCCAGTCGATCGCCGACTTTCAGGTTGATCCTTTCCTGGGTAGTGGATCCACCCGTGTGGCGGGCCTGGATGTGCCAGGTCAGAATCACTTCTGCATCACGCTCGAAGAGGTTGTCCATGGTGCCCTTCCTGTCATCTTCGACTTCTTGTAGGAGTGCAAAGGAGGACGGGTTCCGATTGGCTAGGGTGCGGTGTGTGCCCTAGGTGGAAGCCTGACGATGTGCAGCTGCAGAAACGAATCTGCACTTACGGTAAATTGTTTGCCCCATCGCTCGCCCATTTTCGGAGACATTGCTTTCGGTGGCTCTGTCGATGCTGGAATCGTCGAGGCGGTGGCAGCGTATCGCTCATGCGCCGGTGGTGCTTGCTCTCCGAGAATGGCTTTAGGAATCCTTGTCAGCGGATCGCCGATTCGAATGGCGATCCTTGCTCCGCCTCGCTCGGTCTGTCAAGGCCTCCCGGAGGGTCTGACTGATCAGATCAAGCCAATGTGATCGCAATTCCTTTGCCTCTACATCTTGACTTGTGGGCTTGGCAAGGAGTTTTCGGTCTTGGGAGATTCGTGACGTCGAATCCCTATTGCGTGTACGCGTCGGACGGCGGCCGGCTCGACATTGGGGGCGGGGTCGTGTCCGCAGGTACCCCGGGCGCGGGCCGGCCCAGACGTGCGCGAGCAACCCGCGTATCTGGACAGTTACTCCTGACGGATGTCAGTACAGGTCGGTACGTCCGGCGTCATGTACTGAATGGGTTAGGGGACGTGCTGTCGCGCTGGGCTTTTCTTTCCCGATCGGGAGTTAGGGGTTGGCGGGGTCTATGGCTCTCACGCTGGTCGAGCGATTTCTGCGCGGGCTGGAGATTTCAGCCGACCGTTCCGCACTGCGGGTCGGTTCGGAGGATGTGACGTACCAGCAGGTGCACGACACGGCTCTGAGGTGGGCGGGTGCACTGCGGGCCAATGGTTCTCCGGGCGCGGTCGGTGTGCTGACAGGAAAAAGCGTAACGACTTATGTGGGGCTTCTGGCGGTGTTGTACGCCGGTGGCACGGTCGTTCCGCTCCAGCCGAGTTTTCCCGCCGCTTTGACGCGGCGCATGATGATGACGGCCGGCGTGGGGGAGGTCATCACGGATGAGCGTGGCCTGGCGGTACTGCCGGAGGTCGTAAGGGATGGGATGACCGTCCGCGTCCTCGACAACGGCGGTTCCGTCACGGGATTCCCGCTGATCCCTGTATCCGCTGAATCGGCGCTTGCCGAACCGGTCGAAGTGGAGCTCGCCGACCCGGCGTACATTCTCTTCACGTCGGGTTCGACAGGAATCCCCAAGGCCGTTCCCATCGCACACCGCGGTTTCGCGCATTATTTCGACGAGATGGACCGGCGGCTGGACTTCGGGCCGGACGATGTGCTGTCGCAGACCTTCGATCTCAATTTCGACCCCGGAATCCACGACGTCTTCGCCGCGTGGGGTGCGGGCGCGACCCTCCAGGCGGTGCCGCCGTCCGCGTACCGGGACCTCCCGGGGTTCGTCGCCGAGCATGGGATCACCGTCTGGCATTCCACGCCGAGCGGCATCTGGATGGCGCGGGAGATGGGTGCCCTGGCGAAAGGCGCCCTCGACGGTCTGCGGTGGTCCTTCTTCGGCGGGGAGGCCCTGCGCTGCCAGGACGTGCTGGACTGGCTGGTGGCGGCGCCCGGATCGAAGGTGGAGAACCTCTACGGGCCGACAGAGTTCTCGATCGGCGTGTGCTGGCACCGCTGGGCGGGCGAGGAGTCGCAGCGCCGCGGGGTGAACGGCACGGTCCCGATCGGGAAGGTCCACGCGGTCAACGACTTTCGCCTGGTGACCGAGGGCGGCGAACAATCCGCGGTGGAAGGCGAGTTGTGGCTCACCGGGCCGCAGATCTCGACCGGCTACCTCGATCCGGCCGAGAACGAAGGACGGTTCGTGGTCGCCGACGGACGGCGCTGGTACCGCACCGGTGACCGGGTCCGGGCACAACCGGACGGCGAGCTCGCCTACCTCGGGCGGATGGACTCGCAGGTGAAGATTCACGCCTGGCGGGTGGAGCTCGCGGAGGTGGACCACGTGGTGCGCGCTTGCGCCGGGGTGCTCGACGCGGTCACCGTCACCCGGGCGGCCGCGCACGGCGAGGAACTGGTGGTCTTCTACACCGGCGACGAGGTGCCCGATCAGGAGCTGGCCGACGGTGTGGGCGCTGTGCTCCCGGACACCGTCCTGCCGCGGCAGTACGTCCACCTAGAGAGCCTGCCGCTCAACCCCAACCGGAAGGTCGACCGCCTCGCCCTGAGGAAGCGGGCCGAGGAACTCGCCGGCTGAGCCGGACGGCACACAGACGTGAAGTCGCCACGACGAATTTCGACGGTGATCGCATGAAGCCCAGCGGACCTGACGCCCGGCCCACGTCCCTCGGGGACGGGCCTCCCCTCTTGACGCCTCGTGTCATGCCCGCACTGCCACCGAGAATCTTTTCCGACGCCGAGTGGGAGCGCATCCGGGCGGGCTGCTCGCGCGGCAGGAGCGGTGCGAAATGGATCGCCCGCTGCCGTGGAGATGTGCTCTGGCTCTACCGGAGCGAGACCGGCTACGGGATTTACGAAGCCACCTTCGTGCCGACCGCGGACGGCGGGCGGCGGATCACACGTGCGCTGGTCGAGGGGCACGCCCAGCGGTACCGGTCCCCGTCCACCGAGTACGACGCCCTCGTCCTTGAGCTGGTCGTCAGCGCGGTCCTGCTCGACGAACCCGCCGACGGACTCCGCGCCGCGATGACCCGTCTGATGCGTGCCGCGTCGGGCGTTGTCGACATGCCCTCCGAGGTGGTCGAGCACAGCATCCTGGGCGTCCTCTCCGCCCGACCGTACGCGCCGACCGGCGCCGTGGGGCGGGGCGCGCATCGACCGCCCCGCCCCCGCCCCCTTCCCTGAATTGGAGTGATCCCTCATGCAGAGGAAGCACGCCTGCATCACCGATGCCGCCTACGGGCAGCGCCGTAGCGAGATAGGCGCGCTGTCGGCCGGCCTGACGCCGGACGACCCCATCCCTCTTGTGGAGTACACCGACTGGGAGCACGAGGTGTGGCGGTTGGTCTGCGCCGACCTCGCCGTCCGGCACCGCGTTGACGCGGCCGCCCCCTACCTCCAGGCGGCGGAGGAACTGGCCGTCCCCCTGGACCACGTCCCGCAACTGCGCGACGTCAGCGCCCGGTTGGCGTCGATGTCCGGATTCCGGCTCCAGTCCGCCGCCGCGCTCGTCCCGCTGAAGGAGTTCTGCGGAAGCCTGGCGAATTCCGTCTTCCGCTCCACCCAGTACCTCCGGCACCCTCGCTCGCCCCTCTACAGCGAGGACCCCGACATGCTGCACGACCTCGTCGGGCACGGCATCGCCCTGGCGAACGCCCGCTTCGCCCACCTCTACCGGCTCGCCGGGGAGGCTGCGGCCCGCGTGCAGAGCGCCGATGCCCTCCAGTTCATCGGCAAGGTGTTCTGGTTCACCCTCGAATGCGGTGTCGTCCGCGAGCGCGGTGAACGCAAGGCGTACGGGGCGACGCTGGTCTCCTCGTACGGCGAGCTCGACCACTTCCGCAGCGCCGCCTTCCTGCCGCTGGACATCGAGAGTCTCGTCGACATTGAGTACGACATCAGCACGTACCAGCCGCTGCTGTTCGAGGCGGACTCGCTGGACCAGGTCGAGGACGTCCTCGGCGCCTTCTGGGGAAGCTGCGACGACGAGAGCATCGCGGCCCTGCTCGACAGGAGGTCCCGCAGGGTCGGCAGCGGGCACTGAGCCCGGCCCTCCGCCGCCGTATACCGGGGGCGGGGGTGCGTGTACGGGAGCGGGGGCGGGTTCCCTCCCCGCCGCCGCTCCCGTGACGTCCGGACCGTGGACCGGACCCGGCCCCTCGGTCCTTCAGGTCCTCACCGCGCCGCGCGCACCACGTCCGCCACGATCGCCACGGCGGCCGGGACGTCCGCCGGACCGAGGGCCCGATGGGTCACTGCCCGGATCCGCCCGTGCCCGAACTCGCCCATGGCGAGGCCGCGTTGCCGCGCATCTTCCAGGAAGCGGGCGGCGTCCAGGCCCTCGGCCGTGACGCGGAAGAGGACGATGTTGGTGGTGACGGAGCCCGGGGCGACGTCGATCCCGTCCACCTCCGCCAGCCCCGCCGCGAAACGCGCCGCGAGCCGATGGTCCTCGGCGAGCCGGTCGACCATGTCGGTCAGCGCGACCGTACCGGCCGCCGCGAACACGCCGGCCTGCCGCATGCCGCCGCCGAGCATCTTGCGGACGCGCCGCGCCTTCCCGATGAACTCGGCCGATCCCGCGAGGATCGAGCCGATGGGCGCCGACAGACCCTTGGAGAGGCAGAACTGGACGGAGTCCGCGTGGGCGGCGATCTCCTCGGCCGGCAACCCCGACGCCACGGCGGCGTTGAAGATGCGGGCGCCGTCCATGTGCACCGGGACGCCGTGCACGGCGGCGAAGGCCTTGAGCTCGGCCAGGTACGCCTGGCTCAGCACGCGGCCGCCCATCCGGTTGTGGGTGTTCTCCACGCAGATGAGGCCCGGCAGCGCGAACTGGGGGTCGTCCGGGTCGGGCGGGAAGGCCGCGGCCAGGTCGTCCAGCGCGAGCGTGCCGTCGGGTCGGGTGGGGATCGGCTCGTAGACCATGCCGCCGCAGACACTTGCCCCGCCGGCCTCGTACAGGTAGATGTCGCTCTCGTCGCCGACAAGCACCTTGCCGCCACGCGGCACGTGCACGAGCAGGGCGGCGAGGTTCGCCATCGTGCCGCTGGGCATCAGGCATGCAGCGGGTTTGCCGACGCTCTTCGCGGCGAGTTCCTCCAGGTGGTTGACGGTGGGGTCCTCGCCGTACACGTCGTCCCCAAGGGTCGCCCGGCCCATGGCCGACAGCATCTCCTCGGTGGGCAGGGTGAAGGTGTCACTTCGCATCTCGATCATGGCAGCCCGTCCCGGCTCAGTCGTTCGTTAATCGGACAGTGATGTGCTCCAGCGCCGCGTCGAGCGTCTGGTCGAGCTCCGCCACCGAGTCAGCCGACGCGATGACGTGACCGATCCGGTCGTAGGCGTCGGTGGCCGGACGGATCGGGTCGCCGGCGCGGCGCGTGACGAGGACCTCGGCCACCCCCGGCAGTCGCCGGGCGGGCTCGACGCCCTCCAGGCCCGCGAGCCGCCCCTCGACGGAGCCGGTGAGGAAGGCGACGCCGGTCGGGATCAGCTCCGTCCGCGGCAGTTCGACGGGCAGCTCGGCCGCCGTGCGCAGTTGCTGGGTCAGCAGGTCGGGCCCGCCGGCCAGCCTGATCAGCTCGGGAATCATGCCACCTGCGAGCCGGGCGTTGATCTCGATGACCGTCGGCCCCTTCGCGGTCAGGCGCACCTCGGTGTGGCAGGCGCCGTGCCGCAGCCCGACCGCCTCGATCGCCGCCCGCACCATCCGCTCGATCGCGCGGGAGCCGGCCTTGTCCAGCGGTGCCGGGAAGGTGTGCCGGAGTTCGACGAACGAGGGCGGGGGCGACACCGACTTCCGGGTGATGCCCACGACGTGCAACTCACCCGCCACGAAGATCGTCTCCACGCTGTACTCCGGCCCCTGGACGTGCTCCTCGACGAGCACCTCCGGCGGGACCGCCTGGTCGCGCACGTTGTGCGTGATCGCCAGCAGCTTCGCGGCGTGGTCGCGGGCCTGCTCGACGGAGGTGCACAGCAGCACGCCCGTCGACGCCGAGTCCGAGGCCGGCTTGACAACGCAAGGCAGCCCGGTGGCCGCGACCGCGTCGGGCATGTCCGCCACCCGCGTCACCGGCACCGAGACCGGCTGTGGCAGTCCCGCGTCCGTCAGCAGCCGGCGGGTCGCCGACTTGCGGCGGCACGCGGCGACGGCCGCGGGCGGGTTGCCGGGCAGGCCGAGCGAGGCGGCCAGCCGGGCGACGGCCTCCAGATAGAACTCACTGGTGGTCGTCACCCCAGCCACCTCGCCGGGGGCGAAGTGGGTACGCAGGGCCGCCGCCAGGGCGTCCCCGTCGTTGGTGTCGCAGCGGATGACCTGGCAGTCGGCCTCACCGATGCCGGGGTAGCGGCCGGGCCGACCGGTGAGCAGTACGGGCGCCAGCCCGAGGTCCCTGGCGCGCGCGAGCGCCAGCATGCCGGTGCCCGTCGTGTTCGACTCGACGAAGACCAGGCGCCGCCGGGGGGTGGACGGCACCTCGGCCCGGGCCCAGCCGTCCACCTCGGTGCCGTAGCGCACCGTGGCCGGCGCCGTCCGCAGCGGGAGGTCGGCGAGTCCGGCACGTTTCCAGTACGCGTCGTCGTAGATCGAATCCACATAGCGATCCCCCCGGTCGGGGAAGATCCCGACGACACGTGTGCCGGGGGCGACGGTGTCGGCCAGGTGCCTCAGCACCCGGTAGACCGACCCCGAGGAATTTCCGGCGAACAGAGCTTCCTCCTGGGCCAGTTCACGGGTCGCGACGAAGGCCTCCCGGTCGTTCAGCCAGTGGACCTCGTCGATCTCCGCGTAGTCCAGGTTGGCCGGGATCAGGCTGTTGCCGATGCCGCTCTGCCGACGTCCTGGCTGGTCGGGCTGACCGAACAGGACGCTGCCGACGGCGTCGACGCCGATCACCCGCAGCGGACCAGAGCTTCCCGCGGCCTTCAGAGCGTGGCGCAGCGCGCGGGCGGTGCCGCACAGCGATCCGCCGCTGCCGACCGCGCCGACGAGCACGTCGATCCGGCCCAGGTCCGCCACCAGTTCGTCGGCGAGGGCGGCGTACGCCAGGGGGTTCTGCGGATTGGAGTACTGCCGGGGCCAGAACGCCCCCGGGTACTCGGCGCGCAGCGCGGCCAGCCGCTCCAGCCGGGCGCTCTGCCAGCCGTTCGCGGTCATCGCCTCGACCACGTGCACCGAGCAGCCGAGCGCCGTCAGCTTCGCCCGCGTGATCGCGTCGATCCGGGGGTCCGTCACGATGTGCACCGGATGGCCGAGGGCGTGGCCCGCCAGGGCGAGCCCCAGGGCCATCGTGCCCGAGGAGCTCTCGATGATCGGCGCGCCGGGGGCCAGGACCCCGTTCGCGCGCGCTTCGAGAACTACCTGGCGGGCGACCCGGTCCTTCATCGCGAACAGGTTCTGCAGTTCGAGCTTGGCCGCGACGGTCACGTCCGAGCGTGCCGTCCGCAGCCGCACGACGGGCGTGTGCCCGACGGCCTCGACGAGGTCATTGAAGATCATTGCTGGTCCGCTTCCTGTCAGCTCGACACCAAGGTCTGGTAACAGAGCACCCGTTCGCGATGGACGAGCTGACCGCACCGGTTGATGGCCTCGGCCAGCCGGCTCCGGAAACCGGGGACGTCGTGCGGCAGCAGCAGCCCGATCGTGGACCCGCTGTGCGCGGTCACCACCCCGACCCCGCCGACCTCCGCACTCAGCGCCGTTATCGCGTTCAGCGTCCGCTTCCGGCAGAGTCGCTGGTTGAGGTGGGCGCTGCGGGTCGCCACCTGCCCGATGGCCGCCGCGTCACCGGCCCGCACCGCCGTCCGGATCCTGTCCAGCAGCAGGGCGTACTCGTCTCGCTCCGCGTCGGTGAAGTTCTTGGGGATCCGGTTGAACGCGAGCGTGTCCACGGTGCCGCCCTCGTCGATGCCGACGATGGTCATCGGCGGCAGGGCGCCGAGCCGGTCCAGCAGCCTGACCTCGCGGTGCCGGAACGCTACCGCCTCCGGATACATCACGCCGTCTGTCGGCTCGATCCGGCGCAGCACGTCCTCGATGACCCGGGGCGGCAGCTCGACGCCGACCGCGCTCGCCACAGCGCGCGCCGTCGCCACCAGATCGGCCGACGAACTCGCCAGGCCTTTGCCCTCCGGCAGCGCGCCGCTGAGCCGCAGCGTCCCGCCGCCGTCGGCGTACCGGGCGAGCACGGTCTCGGCGACCTGGCGGGCCTTCGTCTTCGTCGCCGGGGACACCTCGACGGAGTCGTCGGCGCTCCGGTACTCGAACGTCGCCGTGGCCCATCGGGCGATGGGCAGGGTGACCAGGAAGTCGGGGCCGCCGTCGGGCAGGGCGCCCTGGAGGAGCTCCCCGAAGGTACCGAAGGCGGAGCTGACGGCGACGGCGCGCGCCGGGTTCCTCCCGCGCCTGGCCGGCGGGCCGATGAGCTGCCGGCTCGTCATGCGGCGCCCCCGGCCCCGGACGAGAGGGCGGCGTCGGCGGCCGGGGGCGAGACGGCGGTGTCGGTGGCGGCGAGCGCTTCCCGGACCGCGGCCCGGCGTGTGTCCCACTCCGCCCGGAGCGCATCGATCCGCGTGAGCTGCTCGGCCAGCAGCGCCGTCATCGAGTCCGGACTCGTCGAGCCCGCGGACACCTTCGCGCGCAGTTGCGCGTCCACGTCCGCGGAGTGCGTCAGGAACGAGGCCGGGTCGTCCAGCGGATGCCCCGCCTCCAGGGCCGCCTTGCCGAGTGCCGCCGGACTGCTGTGTCCCGGACGCCCGTCACCCTCGGCCAGCACCGCGGTGACGTACCGGCCGGCGACGACCTGCGCGGTACGCCACGGCAACCCGGCCCGCAGGGTCAGCTCGTTGGCCAGGCCGAAGCCCCCGAAGTGGTCCTCCTCGCAGACGGCGCGCATCCGGTCGGTGCGCCACTGGAGCCGGTCGAGGACCAGGGTGAAACCGGTCAGTACCGCGCGCGTCGCGCCGAACAGGTTGCTCGCGTGCAGGCCAGCCTCCTTGGAGACCTCCACCATGTTGCTGTACGGCGTGTTCCGCTGGCCGCCGGCGAAGTCGACGTAGAAGGCCGTGAGGTGCGCTGTGCGCCCGCGCAGCCGCTCCAGCAGCGGGTAGTTCTTCTTCTGTGGCATGGCCGCGGAGATGCCTGCGAGCTCGTCCGGCAGCTCGACCAGTCCGTACGCGCTCGACGACCAGGCCATGAGGTCGGTGAGGAAGCGGCTGAACCCTACGCCCGCCGAGGCGAGGTCGGCGGCGACGTCGAGCAGCCATTCCCGCGAAGCGACCGCGGGCAGCGCGTGCGGGACCGGTCCGTCGCAGCCGATTGCCCGTGCCAACCAGGCACGGTCCCAGCCCAGTTCCTGCCCGGCCATCGGACCTGCGCCGAGCGGCGAGCGGTTGATCCGGTCGTACGTGCCGAGCAGCCGGGACGACACGCGCAGCGCGTGTTCCACCACGGCGCTGAGGTAGAAGCCCGGCGTGATGATCTGCGCCGACTGGAGGTGCGTGTACCCGGGCATCGGCGAGGTGATGTCGCGTGACGCCCGTTCGTGCGCGACCGTGGCCAGCTCTCCGAGCAGGGCTGCGATCTCGCTCACCTGCTCGCGTCCGTACAGAAGTTGGGCCGTGGCCTGGAGGTCGTTGCGGCTGCGGTCGACATGCCAGGCGGGCACGGGCTCCGGCAGAGCCCGGGTGACGTCGGCCTCCATCGCCAGCGCGATGTCGGTGAGGGCCGCCCCGGCGCCGGCGGTCAGCCGCTCCGGGGTCAGCCCGTCGAGCGCCGCCGCGAGTCGGTGGACCTGATCGTCCGCCAGTACGCCGAGGCGGCGGTACTCGCGCAGCAGCGCCTTCTCGATCAGGACGTACCAGCGCAGCAGATGGGCGACCTCGTGCGTGAACTGGGGCTCCAGGAACTCCTGCCGGATGAAGTCGTCCGGCGTGGCCGCGAGCCGACCGGTCAGCTTCAACGGGTGCTGCCTTCCTCAGCGGCCGCAAGGGTCGCGGTGACGATCTCCGCCGCGGCGGCGGGGTGACTGCGGAAGAGATAGCGGCTCGGCTCCGCGAACCGGGTGATCCGCGCCCCGGGGAGTGCGTCCGCGCAGCGCGCCGTGGCCTCGCCCTCACCGGGAGCCGCAGGGATCGCCACGATCGTCGTGGGGAGGTCGAGGGTCCCGGAGAAGGCGCTGAGGTACCGCTCCGCCTCGCGGAGGTCGTGCCGGTAGGCGCGCTCGATCAACTCGCCGCGGCTCGAACGCGACTGGTCGACGTCGGTGAGCGCGCCGGCGTCACGCAGCCAGGCACCGATGTCGGTCGATCCGGCGGCAGCTGTTCCGCCACCGGCCGGTCCGCCGTCGGCGGGCTCCCGTTCGATCGCGGCGGCCAGGAAGAGGTGGCGGGGAGGTGCACCGGCCTCCCGCAGCGACCGGGCGGTTTCCAGCGCGAGCGCCACGCCCGCCCCGTGCCCCCACAGCGCCACGGGCAGCTCGATCCGGTCGAGGATCTCCCGGGTCAGCGGGCCGGCGACCCGGTCGACTCCGGCCAGTTCCTCGTCCGGCCGGGCGAAGTCGTGGCCGGGCAGTTCCACCGCGTACACCGCCACGTCCGCGGCGGACAACGCCCGGGCCATGGCCTCAAAGTTGAGCGCGTTGCCCGCCTCGTACGGTACGCAGACGAGTGCCGCGGTCGCGTCTTTCGGCACCGACAGCGGCTGGAGCAGCGGGGCCTCGGCCGGACCGGTACCCTCGGCAGCGGCGGCTAGATCGGCCAGTACCGGGTTGGCCATGAGATCCACGAGCGAGATGAGCCCGCCGAGCTGCACGACGAGCCGTACTGCCGCCAGCGACCCGCCGCCCTGGGCGAAGAAGTCGTCGTTGCGGCCGACCTCGTCGAGCGGCAGGCCCAGCACCTCCGCCCACACGGTGGCGATCCGCCGCTCCGCGGCGGTCCGCGGCGGCGTCACGCTGTTGCCGCTCGCACTGCTGGTCTCCAGCTCCGTCAAGGCCCGCTTGTCGACCTTGCCGTTGTCGGTGAGCGGGAACTCGGGCAGCCAGCGCAGCGTACGCGGCACCAACTGCGTCGGAAGCCGATCGGCCAGCAGCTCACGGACCGTCGGTATCGCCTGCTCGGCCGTGTAGAAGCCCGCAAGGCGCTTGCTCGCGCCGTCCGGCATCACGATCACGCACGCCGCCCGCACCCCAGCCACCCTCACGAGCTGCGCCTCGACCTCGCCGACCTCGACCCGGACCCCGCTGATCTTCACCTGCTCGTCCCGTCGGCCAACGAACCGCAGCCGCCCGTCGGACAGCCAGTGTCCGTAGTCACCGGTGCGGTAGCGGCGCAGCCCGGGGCGGACCGGATCGTCGCCGAAGGCCTCTGCGGTGTGCTCCGGATCGTTGATGTAGCCCCGGCCGACGCACACCCCGGAGAACGTGATCTCCCCGATGCTGTGGTCCGCCACAGGAAGCCCGTCCTCGCCGACGACGTCGACAAGGACGTTGGCGATGGGCACGCCCACGGTGACCTGCTCGTCGTCCGCCATGCCGCGGATGACCTCGTGTGTCGTGTCGTCCGATGCCTCGGTAGCGCCGTAGGCGTTGACCACGGGCACGTCGGGACACTGCTTGAACCAACGGGTGAGCACCTGCCGGCTCACCGCCTCGCCAGTGACGCCGAGCATGCGCAGCGAGTCGGGCGCGCGGTCGCCCCGCTCCAGCCTGCTGACGATCACGTCCAGGTAGCTGGGGACGAGCTGGAGGACGCCGACATTCTCCGCTGCCAGGAGGGCGAGGAGCGCGGGAACGTCGAGCATCAGCTCCGGATCGATGATCACGGTGCTGCCGCCGACGAGGAGCGGCGCGAGCGCCTGCCACAGAGAGATGTCGAAGCACTGGGACGCGGTCTGGGCCACGGCAGCGCCCGCCGCGATCTCGAACGTGTCGATTTTCGCCAGCAGGTGGTTGAGCATGCCGGCGTGTTCGCAGGCGGCGCCCTTCGGTGCCCCCGTGGAGCCGGAGGTGAAGTAGATGTAGGCAAGCGCCCCGTCCCCGACACGGGCGGGCTGTGCCTCGACGGCTGCTGCCGGAGCCAGCGGGAGCGCCCGTACGGCCGCCTCCTTGAGTGGGCGCTCCGACACATCGTCCTCGACAAGGGCCAGCCGGCTCCCGCTGCGGTGCAGCAGGTCGGCGATCCGCTCGTCGGGGTAGGCCGGATCAATCGGCAGATAGGCCCCGCCCGCCTTGAAGATACCGAGCATCGCAGCCAGCCAGTCGAGCGAGCGGTGGCTGATCACCGACACCACGCCCTCGGGCCGCAGCCCGGCAGAGAGGAGGGCTCCGGCCACTCGGTTCGCAGCGGCGTCGAGTTCCGCGTATGTCCACCGCGTGCCACGGTGGACGGCCGCGATGGCCGACGGCGTCGCCCGCGCGCACTCCTCGAAGATCTCGTGGGCACGGCGGTCGGGGAGCGGCCGTACCGGCCCCACCCCGTGTGCCTGCCGACCGCGGACTGCCTCGGCCTTCTCCGTCACAGTGCCAGCCTTTCCGGCCGAACGATAGGGGCGGCCTGGATTCCTGAGCGGTAACCGATCCGAAAGGGGAGAGGGGGGCGCAGCGTCCGCGCGGCCCGGTCTCTCAAGGAAACACGCTAGTGAGCTGTGGGGTTCGCCCGTACTGACATCGGTCAGGGATCCGCCGGCCCGACGTACTGACAGATGCCAGTACCGGTGGGCCGCCCACCGCTCTGCATACTCGACACTCGCTGCCTCAGAAGAAGGAGACCCGGTGTTTCCGCTCAGCGCCGCACAGCAAATCGTCTGGCTCCAGCAGCAGGTGCTTCCGGAGAGCCGCGCCTATCACGCCACCGCGGTGGTCGAATTTCATGGTGAATTCGATCCGGTGGTGATCCGCCGATGTATCGCCGACGCGGTCGGCCGCCACGACGCCTTCCGGATCCGGATGTGTGACACCGATTCCGGGATCCCCGTGCAGGAGGTCGTTGCGCATATCTCCGTGGAGGTCCCCCAGTACGACCTGCGCGACGCCGACGACCCCGCGGGACGGCGGGAGGAACTGCTCCGCGGGCAGGTCAACACCGCCTTCGACCTACGGACCGCGCCGCTCGCCCGCTGGATGCTGCTGCACCTGGCCGACGGTCACTGGCAACTCGCCATGACTGAACACCACCTGGTGCACGACGGTCGGTCCACCGTGATCTTCCTCGGCGACGTGCTCGATCAGTACGCGGCCGAGATGTCCGGCGGACACCACGTCCCGGAGGCTGCCCCCTCGTACGAGGAGTACGTCGCCTACACGGGCTCGGACGCGTATCGTGCGCGGGTCGCCGCCGACGTTGCCTGGTGGGCGGAGCGGCTCGACGGTGCCCGGTTCAGCGTCGACTTCCCCACCCTGGGGACCCGGCGCTCGGCCCTGTTCGATCACCGCGGCGGGCAGTTCCGGCAGGTGCTCTCCGCCGCGCTCATGGACCAGGTGCGGGATGTCGCCCAGGAGAGTGGTCACACGGTCTTCGCCACGCTGCTTGCCGTCTACTCCGAACTGTGCCGCCGCCACTCCGGGCAGAACGAACTGGTCATCGGCATGCCGCTGGCCAACCGCCCGGTGGAATTCGAGCACACGGTGGGGATGATGGTCGGCGCCATACCCCTTCGGCTGGCGATCGACCCCCTGGCTCCGGGCAGCGACCTTGCCGAGGAGGCCATGACGGCGGTCTTCGACGCCATCGACCATGAGTCCGCTCCGATCCAGGACCTGGTGACGGCGCTCAAGCGCAGCAGCAAAGGGCTGGGCAACCCGCTTTTCAACATCATGTTCGCCATGCACGACGCCCCCTGTCCGCCCGTGAAGATCCCAGGCATCTCGGTCAACATGGAGATCGCCGTGAGCGCCGGCAGCACCAAGTTCGACCTGAGCGTCGTGGTCATGCCGGACAAGGTCCTGCAGGCGGACCACGGCGACCACGGCTACGAATTGGTCTGGGAGTACTCCACTCAGATGTTCGGGCCCGAGGACGTGGAGACGCTCGCCACCGGATTCGAGGCCCTGCTCCGCGCTTACGTCGCCAGGCCGTCCGCGCCGATCGGCACCTTGGCACCGGCCGTGGCCGCGCGCCCGGCACGCGACGCCCGTAACAAGGACGAGGGGTTCGGTGCGGCTGACGCGGCGGAGGTGGCGCCGCGCGCCGGGGAGGCTCCGGCCACCGGCGCCGGAACGCCTTCCGGCTCGCTGTGGCTGCAGGCGTTCCGGCACATCCTGGAGCGCGACGACATCGACGAGGACACCGACTTCTTCCAGGCGGGCGGCTATTCGCTGCTCGTGCCGCTGCTGGTGGCCCACTACGAGACGCTCGCGGGCCGACGGACTCCGACGAGTCTGGTCTTCGAGTTCTCGTTGCCGCGAGAACTGGAGGCGGCGACGGCCGCGATGGCGGGGCGCTGAGCCATGACCACGTACCGGCACACCGTCGAGGACGCGGATGTCTTCGGCAAACACGGCATCGAGCTGACGGTCTACGGACAACGCGACCCGTCGGCCACGGTTGTGCGCGTGCAGGTGGAACGGGGGCATTTCCAGGAGTTTTCCAATTCCCGAAGTTCCTACATCTACTACATCGTCAGCGGTCGGGGAGTGTTCCACCTGAACGACGAGGCGATCGCCGTCGGTGCCACCGACCTGGTAACCGTCCCGCCGAACACCCGGATCCACTATTTCGGCACGATGGAGATGGTCCTCACTGTGGCGCCGGCATTCGATGAACGAGACGAACGACATATCAGGTTCATCAGCGAGAGCGAGATTCCCGATTAATGCCCGTCACACCCGCTGGATGGAGGATGGCAAGTCGATGACCACGGACCACGCCGCACTGCCCACGGGGTGCCACGCGCGCACTCCCGCTCCGCCGCCGGACGCAGCGTCCCTGCCGGACGATCCGCCACTGCCGTACGAACTCGCCCTGCCGACGGACCGGTCGCGGCCGGCCCACCCCGCACCGGTCGTGGAACTGCACTGGTTCGACCTGACTCCCGAGATCCACCGTGCCCTGCTCGCCACTGCCGGGGCCGCCCGGGCGTCGCTGCCGACGGCGCTCCATGCCGCCGTGGCCGCTCTGCTGACCCGGCTGGGGGCCGGCGTCGACATCCCGATCGCGGCACCGGCGGACTCCCCGGCCCGGTACCTCAGCCTGCGAATCGGAACAGACGGGAACCCGAGCCTTCGCGAGCTTCTCGTACGGGCTCGGGAGGCGGGTCGCACGGCCCGCGCGAGGCAGGACGTCGCCACGCAACGCCGGACGGACGACACCGACTCGGTGCGGCGCGTCGAAAGCGGTCCGGCGGCCCAGGTGGCGCGGGGCCGAGCGGGCGCGTCCCCGGCCCCCGCCCCCCCCCCCCCGCCCGTGCCGCCGCCCCGGCCTGCCGGGCGCGCCCGAGGACGGGGCCGAGGCCACCACGGAGCCCCCTGCCCCCGCAGCGCCCCAGGACGCGGCCGGACCGTACGCCGTCGGGCCCGACCGCCACGAGCGCGCCGCCGACACCAGCCCGGCAGCCGCCGCCACGCCCGTCGCCGACGCCCTCCCCGGACCTCGGCAGCCCTTGACCGGACTGGGCGAGGAGGTGCCCGACCCGGCACCCTCGCCCGCACGCGTCACCGACAAGGGCCTGCCCAAGCGCACGCCCCGGATCGTGGCACCGACCGCCGCCCCGGTCGCCGAACGCAGGGGCGGCGTGGACAAGGAGGCGCTGCGCCGCAAGCTCGGCGGCTTCCACCGGGGTGCGACGGAAGGCCGACGCGACGTGGAAGCCGAGATGACGGGGCACACGGACGGGGAGACCCCGGACCGTACCGGCCGCACCGACCTGACCGGCCGTACCGACGGCCGCATCGATGAGACGGGGGACACAGTCGAGGAGGCACGCAGTTGAGCGCACCGAGCACGCTGGGGCTGAGCACCGAGGCCCGGAACCTGCACTGGTTGCTGAGCAATCTCGTGGAGGAGGTGCCAGGGGTCCACTCGGTCACCGTCGTCTCGTCCGACGGGCTCATGCTGCTCTCCTCGGACCCCGGCCTCGCGACGGCCAAGGCGGCGGGGCGGCCTCAGGGCCCCCGAGGCTCCAGCGCCGACCTCGCCACCATCGTCTCCGGTATCGGGTCCCTCACGATCGGTGCCGCCAAGCTGATGGACGGCGGCGGGGTCAAGCAGACGATGGTCGCGATGGACGAGGGCAGTGTCTTCGTCATGTCGATCAGCGACGGTTCGCTGCTCGGTGTACACGCCACGCCCGACTGCGACATGAGCGTCGTCGCCTACCACATGGCGCTCTTCGTCGGCCGGGCCGGACACGTACTCACCCCCGAAGTCCGCAGCGAGCTGCGCAAGTCGATGGAGAGCGCCCAGTGACGTCAGCCGCCGAACCCGTCCGCAGGCTCCCCGTGCGGGGCGCCGACCGCAGGCCCGCGCGGGTCCGCCCGTACTCCCTCACCGGTGGCCGCACCCGCTTCGGCCACGTCCTGCTCGTCGAGACGTTCGTCGCCGCGCTGGAGGCCCCGGAGGAGCGGCGGGAGCTGACGAACGGCAATCTCGCCTCACGCCTCATGCCGGAGCTCCGGGCCATCGTCGAGCTGTGCCGGCGCATGCGTACGGTCGCGGAGATCTCCGCCCTGCTGAAGATGCCGCTCGGCGTCGTCCGGGTGCTGCTCAGCGACCTGGCCGACCAGGGAAAGATCCGCGTGTACGGCACCGGCCACGGCGCCGGCCAGCCCGACCGCGCACTGCTCGAAAGGGTGCTCGATGGACTCCGTCGTCTCTGAGGCGCCGCTCTTCGCCCCGCGTCAGCCGGGGCCGCGGGACCAGCCCGACGAAGCGGCACAGGCATGGCAGCTGGACCACACGCGCGCGCCGATCGCCACCAAGATCGTGGTCGCGGGCGGTTTCGGTGTGGGCAAGACGACCTTCGTCCGGTCGGTCTCCGAGATAACCCCGCTCCAGACCGAAGCGCTGATGACGCAGGCCAGCGAGGCCACCGACGACCTCAGCGCCACGCCCGACAAGGTCACCACGACGGTCGCGATGGACTTCGGCCGTCTCACGCTCGACAACGACCTCGTGCTGTACGTCTTCGGCACGCCGGGCCAGCAGCGGTTCTGGTTCATGTGGGACGACCTCGTGCGCGGTGCGATCGGCGCCGTCGTGCTCGCCGACACCCGCCGCCTCGCCGACTGCTTCGCGGCACTCGACTACTTCGAGAGCTGCGGCCTTCCGTACATCGTCGCCGTGAACCACTTCGAGGGCACGCCCGGATTCGAGGAGCAGGACGTCAGGGAGGCCCTGACCGTGCCCCCGCACGTGCCTGTTGTGATCATGGACGCGCGTAAGAGGGGCACGGTCGTCGATGCGCTGCTCGCCCTGGTGGGACACGCCCTCGACGTCACACCCGCGTAACCCGACGCACCCAGGCACACGTAACGGAGAACCGCGATGCGGAAGATACTCATAGTCGGAGCCGGTCAGTCCGGCCTCCAGCTGGCCCTCGGCCTGCAGTCCCAGGGCTACGAAGTCACCGTCATGTCCAACCGCACGGCGGACGAGATCAGGTCCGGCCGGGTCATGTCGACGCAGTGCATGTTCCACACGGCACTGGAGTACGAGCGTGAGCTCCAGCTCAACTTCTGGGAGTCGCAGGCCCCGCGGATCGAGGGCCTCGGCGTCTCGGTCGCGGCCCCCGACTCCTCGCGGGCGATCGACTGGGTGGGCAGGCTGGACGGGTTCGCGCAGTCCGTCGACCAGCGGGTGAAGATGGCCGGCTGGATGGAGACCTTCGCCCAGCGCGGCGGCCAGCTAGTCATCCACGGCGCCGCCGTATCCGACCTGGACTACTTCTCCCGCGCCTACGACCTGGTGATGGTCTCGGCGGGCAAGGGCGAGCTGGTCTCGATGTTCGGCCGGGACGCCTCCCGTTCGCCGTTCGACGCCCCGCAGCGCGCGCTGGCCGTCGCCTACGTCCACGGCCTGGGCCCGCGCCCGGAGCACCCGGACTTCGACGCGGTCCGCTGCAACCTGGTCCCGGGCGTCGGCGAGCTCTTCGTCATGCCGACCCTGACGACGTCGGGCCGTGCGGACATCCTCTTCTGGGAGGGCGTCCCCGGAGGCCCGCTCGACGCCTTCCAGGGCATCAAGGACCCCTCGGAGCACCTGGCCAGGACGCTGGAGCTCATGGAGAAGTTCACGCCGTGGGAGTACGCCCGTGCCACGAAGGTCGAGCTGACCGACGCCAACGCCACGCTCGCGGGCCGTTACGCCCCCACCGTGCGGCAGCCGATCGGCCGGCTGCCCGGCGGCGGGCTGGTGCTCGGGGTGGGCGACGTGGTCGTGGCCAACGACCCGATCACCGGCCAGGGCTCCAACACGGCGTCCAAGTGCGCGCACTCCTACCTCCGGTCGATCGTGGAGCACGGCGACCGCGAGTTCGACGCGGAGTGGATGCAGGCCACCTTCGACCGGCACTGGGAGAACACCCGGCACGTCGTGAAGTGGACGAACGCGATGCTCGGCGTCCCCCCGGAGCACGTACTGAACCTGATCGGCGCCGCCGGTCAGCTCCAGCCCGTCGCGGACCGCTTCGCCAACGGGTTCAACGACCCGGCGGACTTCGACAACTTCTTCTTCGAGCCGGAGAAGACGGACGCGTACCTCGCCGAGGTCTCGGGCGCCCGGACCGTCTGACCTGCGCGCACGCGTGCGGACGGACCACCCCGCCGGTCACGGTGGTCCGTCCGCACCCCGGCGGGGCGGTGGCCCCGGCGGTGGCGGTGTCCGCCGGCCCGGCGCGTCGCTCCCGGGTCCGCCCCGGTGCGGGCGGCGGTCAGTGCCGGGGGGCCGACTCCGCTCCGTACCCCGTGTCCGAGCCGGTCGACGCGCCCCGGGGCAGTACCGGAGCGGTGTAGGCGCTCAGCGGCTCGCTGCCCGGGTCCGGTCGGACGGCGCCCAGCAGCGGGTTCGAGGCCAGCGGGGAGACCTTCACCGTGGCCCCGGGCCTGGGGGCCTGCACGACGAGCCCGTCGCCGATGTAGAGCGCCACATGGGTGGCCTTCGGGAAGTAGACCACCAGGTCTCCGGGGCGCAGCGACGAGACCGGGATCCTCGGGAGCCGCCGCCACTGTTCCTGGGACGTCCGTGGAATGGCCCGCCCCGCGTTCGACCAGGCCTGCGAGGTGAGCCCCGAGCAGTCGAAGGACTCCGGCCCTTCGGCGCCCCAGACGTACGGCTTGCCGATCTGCCGGACCGCGTACCGCACGGCCTCGCCGCCCTCCTCGGACGGCGGGCGGGGCGAGCTGAGCGCTCCCGAGGCCACGAGGGCGTCCTGGGCCTCGTCGATGTTCTTCTCCTCGAGCCGTGACACCTGCGTGAGCTGCTCCCGCGACAGCGAGGCGAGCATCGCCTCGACGCCATCGAGCCGGGCCTCCACGGCGTCGCGCTGCTTCTTCGCCCTCCTCACCAGCACCTTCTGCCGGTCGGCCGCCAGGCGAGCCCTGGCCGCCAGCGCCTTCGCCCGCTTCTCCGCACCGGTGAGCCGTTCGACCGCGGCCGTTCTGCCGGCCTGGGCCCGCTGGATCACGTGGCTCTGCTCCAGGGCCTGCTGGGGGTCGCGGGCGAGCAGCAGCCGCAGGTACACGGAGTAGCCGGTGCGGCTCCGGTACTGCTCGCGGGCGAGGCGGCCCGCGTCACGGTGGCTGTTCCCCAGGGCCTCGCGGGCCCGGGAGAGCGCGGAGTCCAGCTTCCGGGCCTGCGCCCCGCGCTTCCTCAGTTCGGCCACGGTGGCCTTGTGGCGCTCGCCGGCCTCCTCCACCTGCTGGTACAGCGTCTGCAACCGCTTCAGCAGCGCTGCGACGCTCTGCGGGGCGCCGGTGGCGGGGGTGGCCGGGGCGGCGTCCGCGCCGGCGCCGGCCGTGCCGGCGTCGGAGAGAGCCACGCCTGTGCCCGTGTCTGCGCCCGTACCCGTGCCGGCCGACGGTTCCGCGCGGGGCCCGTCCCCGGTGTCCGCGGTGCGTCCGGTCGCGGCTTCGGCAGGGTGTCCGGCGGCGGGGCCGGCGGGTCCGGCGGTGGCGGGGGGTGCGGCGACGACCGCGGCCAGAGCCGCCGTGCAGAGGGTACGGGCGAGTCGGCCTGACACGGCATCCCACCTCCGGTGACGGGGGCTCAGCCATCAGTAGGACCAGCCCACGAATGATCGGGTCCGGTCCATCCGGTCACTCGGCGCCGGGTGGGGCAAGGACCACCCGGCGTGGCGGCCGTCCTGCCCCCCGGACGGAGGACAGGGCGCCGTCAGGCCACCGGGAGTGCGTAGACGGCCCGCTCCCGCTGGACGAACGCGTACTTCCCGGCGGTGAGCACCCGGTAAGGGGCCCCGACCGTGGCGCCCTTCGGGTCCTGCACACCGACGTCCTGGAACTTCCAGAGCCGTCGCCCGTCCGCCGCCGAGAAGGCGGTCACCTGTGAGGCGTCCGCCGCGAGCAGGGTCTTGCCGCCGCCGCTGAGGGTGAGGGCGGGTGCGGCCCCGCCGAGCGGCACCTCCGTGGACCGCCGCCAGACCACGCGTCCGGTCGCCCGCTCGACCGCACCGACCTCCTGGTTGCGGTTGGTGGTGTGCAGCAGCGTGCCGGCCGGGACAGGGGTGCCGAAGACGGACGCCGAGGTGCCGTTCAGCGTCCACACCGGCTTGCCCGTAGCCGTCTCGAACGCCTGGAGGTCGTCGCCCACCGCCCCGTACAGGCGCCCCTCCCCGTCCCCCTGCGCGGCCCCGCCCGGTGCGAGAGCGCCGAACTGCCGGGTCCACAGCTGCTTCCCCGTGGCGCGGTCGAAGCAGCGGAAGACGGCCCTGCCCCTGCCCGCCGCGACGTCGGCGGGGGTGAGCGTCGCCGGGGCCTGGACCACGACCAGGTCGGCGTCCCGGACGGCGGCCGCCCGGTAGGCGGGCGTGCCGGGGGCGCGGCCCGCGGGGACGGCGACGCGCCACAGCTCCTTGCGCGCGACCATGTCGTACGCGAAGAAGTACGCCTTGACGACCTGCGTGTCCTTGCCGGGCTTCTTGCCCTTCTTCGGCTTCGGTGCCTTCACCGTGACCGTGTGCGAGCCGGTGAACCAGACGACGGGCCCGGAACTCCCCGCCGACGCCGCCACCTTCAGGCCAGGCAGGCCGGTGAAGTGGTCGGCGTACCGGACACGGTGCTCGACCCGCCCGTCCTCGGCCGACAGCCAGAGGAACTCGGCCGGGCCCGCCAGGAAGCAGAGCTTCTTCCCGCCGGCCAGAACCGCCTGGGCACCGGCGGCGGCCGGCTGGTCCCAGACCTTCCGGCCGGTCCGCAGATCGACGGCGGTGGCCCCGGCCGCGCTGGTCAGCACCAGCAGCTCGCCCTGCCACAGGCCCGCGGTGAGCGGCGCGGGAGCGGCGGCCGGATGCGTGTACATCCACCGCGGCTCCGGTGGGCGGCCAGGCAGCGCCGGCGGCGACGCCGG
>NZ_JBEXWB010000023.1:0-2948 GCF_040629645.1 Streptomyces sp. NPDC005899
CAGGGTGGCCAGCGCCGTCCGCCCCTCCAGACGGGCCAGCGGCGCTCCCAGGCAGTAGTGGATCCCGTGGCCGTACCCGAGGTGCTGATTGTCACCCCGACGCTCGGGGGCCTCCGAGCCCGGCTCCCGGTCGCCGCCCTCACCCGCCCGGCCGAAGAGCGGAGCCAGGACCAGCTGGGCGGCGCCCTCGGCCACCGGGCGGTCGCCGCCACCCGCGACGGTGACCGGGACGGGCACGACGGCGCCCTCGCGGCGGGCGCGCTCCTCGACCACCGCGCGCACCCCGCTCACGTACGCGTCCTCGTCGGCGGCGACGGTGCGGCCGCCGAGGACGATGCGGTCGATGTCGAGCAGGCCCACGAGGTTGGCGGCGCCCGCCCCGAGGACCCGGGCGGCCTCGGCGATGTCGCCGCGGGCGGCGGCGGCCAGACAGAGTGCCTCGATGCAGCCGCGCCCTCCGCAGCCGCACGCAGGGCCGTCGAGCTGGAGGGTCTGGTGGCCGAACTCCCCCGCGCCGGTCCGGGCTCCGCGGTGCAGTGTCCCGCCGAGGACCAGGCCGGCACCGAGTCCGGTGCCCAGGTGCAGGTACGCGAAGTCGGTGTCGGTCCGTTCCCGCAGGGCGAGGCCGAGTGCGGCGGCGTTGGTGTCCTTGTCGACGACGACGGGCATCCCGATCCGTGCGGCGAGGGCGTCCCGCAGCCGGTAGCCGTTCCACCCGGGGTAGCCCGTGACGCGGTGGAGGACGCCGCTGCGGTGGTCCAGGGGCCCCGGCAGGGCGGCGCCCACGCCGAGGACCGGCCGGTCCCCGCTCCCGGGGCCGTCCGCCCGTACCGTCTGGACCGCGTGGGCCGCCGTCGTGAGGACGTCGGCGGCGGGCGCCCCGAGGTCGAGCGGGGCGGTCCGGGCCGCGACCGGGGTGCCGGCGAGGTCGACCAGGACGGCGGTCAGTTCGTCGCGGTCCAGGTGGAGCCCCACCGCGTACCCCGCGTCGGGTACCAGCCGCAGCACCGTGCGGGGCTTGCCGCCCGTGGACGCGCGGTGGCCGGCCTCGGCGGCGAGGCCCTCGGTGCGCAGCCTGGCGGTGATCTTGCTGACGGCCTGCGGGGTGAGCCCGGTGCGGTCGGCGAGCTCCAGCCGGCTGATCCCCTGCTCACCGGCCACGCGCAGCAGGTCGAGCACGAGCGAGGCGTTGTGGTGGCGCAGGGCCGGGAGGTTCACTCCGCCGCTCCTGCTGCTGCTCCTGTTCACCGCCCCATTGTCCCCCTCGCTTGCACTTTGGCAACAGCGTTGCTTAAGTGGTCGGTATGACTGCCAACGCTGCTCTGCGCGTCGGACTCGTGGGCTACGGCCTGGCGGGGTCCGTCTTCCACGCCCCCCTGATCTCGGCGACCGGGGGCCTCGTCCTCGACACGGTCGTCACGTCGAACGAGGAGCGGCGGGCCCAGGCCCGCGCCGAGTTCCCCGGTGTGCGGCTCGCGTCCTCCGCCGAGGAACTGCTCGCGCGGGCGGGCGAGCTCGACCTGGTCGTGGTCGCCTCCCCCAACAGGACACACGTCCCGATCGCGCGGGCCGCCCTGGAGGCCGGGCTCCCCGTGGTCGTGGACAAGCCGCTCGCGGGTACGGCCGCCGAGGCCAGGGAGCTGGCCGGGCTGGCCGGCGAGCGGGGGCTCCTGCTCTCGGTCTTCCAGAACCGCCGCTGGGACAACGACTTCCGCACGCTCGCCCGCCTGATCCAGGACGGGCGGCTCGGTGACGTCCAGCGGTTCGAGTCCCGCTTCGAGCGGTGGCGCCCGCAGCTCAAGGGCGGCTGGCGCGAGTCCGGCGACCCGCAGGAGATCGGCGGGCTGCTGTACGACCTGGGCAGCCACGTCGTGGACCAGGCGCTGACGCTGTTCGGGCCGGTGGTGCAGGTGTACGCGGAGTCCGACGTCCGCCGTCCGGGTGCGGCGGCCGACGACGACACGTTCGTCGCGCTCACGCACGTCAACGGTGTCCGCTCCCACCTGTACGCCAGCGCCACCACGGCCCAGCTCGGCCCGCGCTTCCGGGTCCTCGGCTCGAAGGCGGGCTACGTGAAGTACGGCCTGGATCCGCAGGAGGCGGCCCTGCGCGAGGGAGCCCGCCCGGTGGCCGGTGAGCCGTGGGGCGAGGAGCCCGAGGAGCTGTGGGGGCGCCTGGGCGCGGGCGAGTCCCCGTTGACGGGCGGCGGCGACCCGGTCCGCACGCTGCCCGGCGACTACCCGGCGTACTACTCGGCCGTCGCCGCCGCGCTGCGCGGCACCGGCGAGAACCCGGTGACGGCGCTCCAGGCGGCCGCCACCCTGGACGTCCTGGAGGCCGCGCGCCGCTCGGCCCGCGAGGGCGTGTCCGTGACCCTTCTTCCGCACCACGACGAGGAGCAGCACGCGTGAATCCCAGCGCTCCGACCATCTCCGAGCTGATCGCCCAGGAGCGGCGCCTGACGCTGCCGCACTTCGGCTACGACGACGCCTACGCGCTGGGCGGCCTGCTGGTCGCGCTGGCCCGCGACCGGCACGCCCCGGTCGCGATCGACATCCGGCGGGGCGCGCAGCAGCTCTTCCACGCCGCGCTGCCGGGTTCGAGCGCGGACAACGACGCGTGGATCGACCGCAAGCGCAGGGTGGTGGAACGCTACGGGGAGAGCTCCTACCTGGTGGGGACCCGCTTCCGGGCCAAGGGCACGACCTTCGAGGAGTCCTCCCGGCTGGACCCGGACACGTACGCCGCGCACGGCGGTTCGTTCCCGATCGCGGTGGAGGGCGCCGGGGTGATCGGCACGGTCACGGTGTCCGGTCTGCCGCAGGCCGAGGACCACGCGCTGGTGGTGGAGGCGCTGGAGCAGTTCGCCACCCGCCGCACCACCTGAGGGTGACGGAGAAGGGACGGAGGGGTGGGGGGGGGGGCGGGGGGCCGCCCCGCCCGCCCGG